>DASYWB010000071.1:0-7409 GCA_035936495.1 Thermomicrobiales bacterium | reverse complement strand
GGACAGGAAATCCTCCCCTACGCAGTGTGCCCTGCGACCCGCCTGTAGCGGCCGCCCTGGCGCCGGCCGGGCAGAATGATGTGCGAAGCCGGCGACGACGCTGATCGCCCTCCCACGCGCCTCCTGTCCAGGAGAGAGGGGGTTCGCAGGCGTTCTAGCCCTCACAACCACCGGTGACGAGCTGGAGCCGCTGTCAGACGGTATATGGAACCGGCGCCGGGGTGGGAGACGGGGCAGGAGGCTCAGTCCGACCGGCGAGACGATGAGGCGGCAAGGCGAAATTTCGCGGTAGGGGCACCCCTCGTGTGTGCCGGGTCTCCGTGTCTCCCATTGTTAGACCCTCTGTACCGGCCAGGAGGCCGTCACAACCCCCACCTGCCTCCACTGGTGGCCCCGCGAGCACCACCCACGGAACGCCGGGTGATCACCCGCGTTCCGTGTTACTTCCGTCACAAGGTTGACACGCCCCCAGTCGCGGGGCTCCAATACTGATGCTTCACACTACTCTCTTGGTGAGCACAGCGCGGAAATTCGACGGTCAGATTTCATTTGTTCGTGGTGTTTGCCATTGGGTCGCTTGCTCGACGTCCGCGTAGGAGGCGACCGGGGGAGAGTCCTCTCCTTGACACTTTTCCGATTCGCGATAGATTATTACCTCAGCTCTATAGAAGGCCATAGACAGTGCCGTCTGCGGTGCATCCGAGGAGAGGTTCCGTGGCTTTCATCGAGAGCTTCGTGCATCCGCGGGAGCGTTCCCGCGGCTAGGAGGAAACAGGATGAATGGATCACCGTTGACCAAGCATTCGTTGAATCGGCGTCAGGTATTGAAAGGCGTCGGAGCCGGTGCGGGTGCTGCCGCCTTGTCAGCCGCGACTGGGCCATTCGTACATGTCGGGCGTGCTGGACAGTCCGACTTTGCCGGCACGACCGTGACCTGGATGTCGAATCAGCGTCACGACCGAGCGGTCAAGGAGATGCTCTTCAAGGAGTTCGAGGAGCAATCCGGCATCAAGGTGGAGATGCAGATCTTCGCCGACGAGTATAACGATCAGTTGAAATTGGCTTTCGAGTCTGGAAATCCGCCCGACATATTCAACATGACCGGGAACCTGCGGGGACAGATCGAAGCCGGTTGGCCGGAGCCTGCTGACGAGTTCCTATCGGAGAACCCGGATCTGGCGGAGTCGTTCCTTGCGGGCGCATTCGTCCCCAACCGCGGCATTTGGAACGGCAAGATCTACGGCTTGCCGATGTACTCCCAGACGATGCGTCTTTTCTACAACAAGACGCTGTTCGATCGCGCTGGTCTCGATCCAGAGGGGCCGCCCGAGACTTGGACCGAACTGCGCCAGTCCGCAAAGCAGATCACCGATGAACTCGCGAGCGAGGGCATCTTCGGCTTCATTCTCGGTGATAAATTCACCTGGGTCTGGTGGATGAACGCCGCTATCCCGGCGATGGGTGCCGGCGCATATTACTACAACTGGAAGGAAGGGCGTTACAACTTTACGCAGGACGGAATCAAGCAAGCCCTCCAGTTGATGATCGAGATGAAGCAGGACGACAGCATCTTCCCCGGCATCCACACGTTGACCGACGACGATGCACGCCAGCAGTTCGCGCTCGGCCGCGCTGGCATGATCATCGGCGGAGCCTGGAATCCGGGCGTGTTCAACGATCAGTTCGAGTCGACCGAAGACTGGGAGACCGCTATCCTGCCGGTGCCAGGGAGCACTGCGGAGGGGCGGTTCCAACAGACGATGGGCGACCGCTATACCGTCAGCGCCACGACCGAGAAGAAAGACGCCGCCTGGGAAGTCCTTAAGTACATGTACTCGGTCCCAACCATGACGAGGATGTATGAACTGGGCATGGGTGTGATGGGCGTGGAGGCGGCCAATACCGGCCAGTCAGATGTACGGGGTGTCCCGATGCTGGCGCCGACCGGGCTGGACTTGGTTACGCCGCCGGAACCGGAATTGCCGACGATGACGCCGGACTATCAGACGGTTATGCAGGCCATCTGGGATGAGGAAGGCGCAAACATGGACGAACAGCTGGCCGAGCTGACCGAGAATTACAACGCCGCGTTTGACCAAGCGGTGGCCGACGGCAAGCTGGTGAAGGACGAATTCGTCATCCCCGATTTTGATCCACTGACCTGGCAGCCGCCGCAACAGGATGCATAGGTCTCGACTAGTCCGTCGTTAGCTAGAGAGATCGAGGGTTAGCGGAACCGGGTCAGCGGCACCGCCCGCCGGTTCCGCCGACCCGTTGGCGTACCGGCAACTGATCACAAGCACTGAGCAAGTTGGTGCTAAGGAGTCGTCATGGCAACGGCGCCGCTACCGGGCGTTCGCGAACTGTCGCGGGTGGCCCGGCCGCCCCGTCGTCAGGTGCCGTTACGGAGGCATCTTCCAGCCTACCTGATGTGTGCACCGACGGTCGTGCTCTTCCTCGTTTTTATGGTCTTTCCGATCGGTTTCGTCCTCTACACCTCCCTCCATGACTGGGACGGGATCAGGAGTATCCGCCAGGCCGAGTGGGTCGGCCTCAGTAACTATCAGCGGCTGGTTGGCGATGCTTTCTGGTGGACAGCCGTTCGGAACACGGTAGTCTATGCAGTCATCAAGCTCGCCGTGGAACTACCGCTGGCCCTCGTGATCGCCCTGACGCTCAACACCGGTCTACGGGGGCGGACAATCTTTCGCACCATTGGCTTCCTGCCCGTCGTGACCAGTATCGCTGTCGTGTCGCTCGCTTTTACGTTTTTCTTCTCGCCGCTCGGCGGTGCCTTCAACGCCTTGCTCATCGAATGGTTCGGCATCATCGACCGGCCGATCGCCTTCCTCGGTGAGCGCGAATACGCGCTCTGGACGGTGACTGGTGTTGCTATCTGGCACGACCTCGGCATCAACATGGTCTTCTTCTTGGCCGCGCTCCAAACGGTTCCACGAGATCTCTACGAGGCGGCCGACCTCGATGGTGCCGGCACCTGGGAGAAATTCCGTTCGATCACCATTCCCTCAATCCGGCCGATCACTGCCATCATCGTCATGCTCTCGATGGCTGGATCGCTCAAGGTCTTCGACTATTTCGCGGTGATGACCGGCGGTGGGCCCGGCTTCAGCTCGACGACCATGGTCCTCTACATGTTTCGCTACACCTCATTCGGCGGCGGCGGACTGGCTGGCACTCAGACGATTCCTGCCGTTGGCTACGGATCCACGGTTGCCATCGGGCTTGGTATCGTCATCTTCGCCGCGATTCTGTTGCAGCAATGGATCAGCCGCTGGCAGGAAGGACGGTAGAATATGGCGTCGTTCTCCCCACGAGCAAGGTCCGCTGGCGTACCGGAGTCACCGCCTGCATACGAGGACGTGCAGCGTCGGGCGCATCCTCTCTCGACTCGACTCTCGCGAACGGGGTGGCAAGGTGTCAAGTACGCTCTGCTTCTCTTCTACATGGTCCTCTGTCTCTATCCATTCCTGTGGATGCTCTCGACCTCGCTCCGCTCTAGTGGGAGCGTCTTCTCAGCCGGAATTTCCCTGTGGGTAGATGACCCGCAATGGGCGAACTATCGGGAGATCTGGGAGCAAGCCAACGTTCCACGCGCCGCGATGAATACCGTCCTGATTACGGCCGTCACCATGACTGTCACGATTTTCACCACGTCAATGACGGCGTTCGCTGTCACACGCTCGGATTTCCCAGGCCGTAAGATCGTGATGGTCGCTCTGCTGACCACCTTCTTGATTCCGGGGGAAATGCTCATCATTCCGACGTTCTACGTGAATCGATCACTCCACCTGGTGGGAGACTGGCGGAGTTTGATTGCCGTCATCCTCGTCATGACAGCCGGCGCTCAGGTCTTCAATATCTATCTACTCATCGGGCATTTCCGAACTCTCCCGACGGAACTGTATGACGCGGCGGCAGTGGACGGTGAGAGTTATTTTGGAACGTACCGGCGTATCGCCTTTCCGCTCGTGCGGCCAGCCCTGGCCACTATCTCGCTCCTGACGTTCATGGGCGTTTGGAACGCGTATATCGTCCCGCTGGTCTACTTGGCCCCGCTGCGGGAATACCAGACGCTCACAATCGCCCTGATCCAATACTCGAAACAGTTTCAGACCCTCTACCATGTCATGGCCGCCGGTGCCGTTATCACCCTCGCTCCGGTCATCGTGGTTTTCATCTTCCTCCAGCGTTACTTCGTTCGCGGGCTGACTGAGGGGGCAACCAAGGGGTGACCGGCCGGTCGCATAGCTCCCTGAAACGCGTCGATAGGAACGTCGGATATAGGAAACAACTGCTCGCGGGTCTGTGATAATGAGCAGTATCCCAGCATGGTTGTGCCGTCCGGCAGGGGTGCGTGACACGGGCACCTATTCCTCAACGGCCATGCAGGCCGCTGTGCCCCAGATTGCAAACGTAGTGAGGCAGTTGACTCCCGTCACGAGGACACTCAGGAAGTTGGGTCGTCTCACCCTACGACTGGTATCAAGGCCGAGAGCGCGAAGACGCCGAGCATCAAAGTGACGAACTCCGCATTTGGGGCACTGTGAAAAAACACGTTCCCTAGAAGGGTGGGGGCGGCAGGAGTGTCTCGAAGCCGCGGTCAATGGATACGAGAAGGGTGCCAAGGGGCAGACTCGAACTGCCGACCGCACGATTTTCAGTCGTGAGCTCTACCAACTGAGCTACCTTGGCAGGGTGCCGCACCGTCCGATCGATATCGGGTCTGGTGGGCGATAGAGGGCTCGAACCTCTGACATCCACGGTGTAAACGTGGCGCTCTTCCAACTGAGCTAATCGCCCATCGAGGGGCGGGAACTCCCGCTCGCCGGTGCCCAGGAAAGGATTTGAACCTTCACGCCCTTGCGGGCACTAGCCCCTCAAGCTAGCGCGTCTGCCGATTCCGCCACCTGGGCTCAGACCGTTGCGGCGCACCAAAGTATAGGCGCGGGGGTCTCGCGCGTCAACGTTTTCCCCTCGCCAAGTGACTTAGCGAACCGCCGTCACTGCCGACACGACGGGAAGCGTATGCCCGGCGTGGGGAACAGCTAAGCAGCTCGTGGGTCTGGCGACGCAGCCATCGACCCATGCTAACGCGTCCTCCATGGTCGCAAACGGATCGAAGCCGACCTCGCGGGCCGCGTCTTGGGATCGGTTCCCCGCTCATTGGACGCGGCGGTTCCAGGCTGATCGAGCATGGGCGGCGCGAGGAGGTGATCGGGACAGGCCCGGGTGGGCTCCGTGACGGTGACCCAAGCCTTCACTTCGCCGGGGTGAGCGCACGAAGTGGTGCCCTCCCCGTGGGCGTCTCGATGGCGGAAGGCCGCCTTACGGGTCAGTGAGCCGGGGAAGCACGGTCGGCCTTGCGATGGTTCCGCTAACGCCTGGCGGCAGGGAGAACGTCATCGTGCCGCTGGCGAATGGCACGGACTAGCTTGGTTGCGAGTCCGTTACGCTGCTCATCTGGGTTTCGCCCCTCGGCGTACTGGCGGGGTGCTCATGCTATCATGCGGCGCCTGTCGGCGCGTCGTCCTCGGCGCGGCGACACGATGACCGATACGAACGTAGCCTATCAAATGGGGGTTGGCATGGCGAAGAGCAGCGCGGGAGAGCGACGAAAGGTGACCGTGGTAGGTGCCGGGATGGTTGGTGGCACGGTCGCCCAGATGCTCGCGCTCCGCGATTACGCCGACGTGGTCTTGGTCGATATCGTCGAGGGCATGCCGCAAGGGAAGGCGCTGGACCTGATGGAGGCGGGTCCCGTCCTCGGCTATGACACGCGCCTCATCGGTACCAATGGCTACGAGGAGACGGCCGACTCGGACGTCGTGGTGATCACCTCCGGGATCGCCCGCAAGCCGGGCATGAGCCGGGACGATCTGCTCAAGACGAACATGGGCATCGTGCAATCGGTTACGCGGCAACTTGTCACGTTGTCGCCCGACGCGATCGTGATCGTGGTCTCTAATCCATTGGACGCCATGTGCCATGCCGCGTTCGACGTCGCGGGTCTACCGCGGGAACGTGTGATCGGGATGGCCGGCGTGCTCGACGCGGCCCGCTTCCAGACGTTCATCGCGATGGAGCTCGATGTCTCGGTTGAGGATGTTACGGCGTTCGTATTGGGAGGTCACGGCGACACGATGGTGCCGCTCTCACGGTACTCGACGGTCGCCGGTATCCCGATCACCGAACTGCTGCCGGTCGACCGCGTGAAGGCGCTCGAAGAGCGGACCGCGAACGGCGGCGCCGAGATCGTCGGGCTGCTGAAGAGCGGCAGCGCCTATTACGCGCCTGGGGCGTCGGTTGTGCAGATGGTCGACGCCATCCTTCTCGACAAGAAGCGGGTGCTGCCGTGCAGCGTGTTGCTCCAGGGTGAGTATGGCATCGACGGGCTGTACGTTGGCGTGCCGATTAAGCTCGGTGCCGCGGGAATGGAGCACATCTACGAGGTCAGCCTGTCGAAGGATGAGAAGGCCGCGCTTGGCCGCTCGGCGGACGCGGTGAAAGACTTGGTCAAGGCCATGGAGGCGATCCTGGCATCCGGCGGCGAATCCTAAGACCAAGGCTATTTGATACTGCAGGGCGCTACTGCCGAGGGTGAGGCAACGATTCACGGTAAAGGTCCGAGAAGTGCGCACCGCGAATCCGGGGTTATGCTCGGCTGGCGTTAGAGGGAGGGCAAGCTCATGGCGAAGCGGCAAGGTGGTATTGGAAGTGGCTTGGGGCTCCTCGGCACGGTCCGGAGCATGGTCTCCATTCTCAAGGAGATGAGCTTCGACGACGTGCGAGATGAGGCCGAGCGAGCGCCCAGGCTCCTGATCCTGGCATCCACGAGCGAAGACGCGCGGACATTGGCCGATCTGCTGACCGGCGAGCGACAGGCCGGCGTTGTTGACCCAAGGGTTGACCGCCCCTCACCGTCAGATCTCACGATATATGATGCCTTGATCGTGCATGGTCCTCAGAGTGGCGCTATCGCCGACCGGTTGCGCGAGCAAGTGGATGGCAAGAGCGGCGGTAGCCCCGTTTTCCGATATGAGGGAGACGCGCCCTTGGATCCGAAGCAGCTTGCCGGCCTCCGCCAGCGAATGATGGAACGCTTGCAGGACCGCGCTCCGGCCTTTGGGCGGGCATTCCTCGCGTTCCGGGCGTCATCTGCCAAAGCGGTGATCGATGAGACGGCCAAAGCGAACGCGCAGTTCGCGCTCATCTCGAACATTCCAGCGGTCGTGCCAATCGTCGGCGGGCTGATGGCGGCGAGCGCGGACTTCTTGGTGCTGACGAAGAACCAGCTCATGCTTCTTTACAAGATCGCCGCGATCCACGGCCGCGATCTGGGCGATCAATTCGGGATCATCCGCGAGATGGTCCCCGTGGTTGGAGCGGGG
>DASYWB010000070.1:0-11546 GCA_035936495.1 Thermomicrobiales bacterium | reverse complement strand
GGACGACTCTTTCATGTGAGCCGTGGTGTGAAACATCTGGATGAAGGGCGTTTCCCAGTATCGACGAAGGAGATGAGCAACCCAACCCGAGAGCCAATAATGACTGTGTACGACATCGTAGCGGACGCCCCGGCGCACCGAGGAGAGCACGGCCTCAGAGGCGAATTGGGGCAGGAGAGGAAACAAGCTGTCCTTGTGGACGGGCTCAGGTGGGCCGGCTTTGACGCTGATGACGTTCACGCCCGGACAGAGAGGCGCTACCTCAGGCGTGCCCGGTGAGGTCCTACGGGTGAAGATGTCTATCTCAACTCCGAGCATCCCGAGATGGCACGCGAGCTCGCGAATGTAGACGTTCATGCCTCCCGCATCCGCGCTTCCTAGTGATGCCAGCGGAGACGTATGCACGGAGATCATCGCGACTCGCATGGCCGGGAGATCGGTCTCATATCCGAATACTCCCGGGCCCTCGTACTCTGACTGCTCCACGTTGGCTCCCTCGATACGTCCGGCGTTCACCGCCCGGTCCGGCGGTGCTTCAACGCGGCTCCCTTGGACTGGTCCAACACTTTCCGCATGATAGCAATATGCTGGCCAGAAAGCGACAGCGGGGCCACGGCCTCCGCCTGGCATAGAGGAGATCGATCTTGGAGGAAGGAAGCAATGCAAAAGGAGGCGACTGGCAGTGGAAGCCGGCGAGACGAGCAAGAGGGGGGCGCCCGCGGAGGGACTCGAACCCCCGGCGCCCACCTTAGGACGGTGGCGCTCTATCCACTGAGCTACGCGGGCAAACAGTGACCCCCCAAGGATACCATTCTCTGGCGAGGGGCGTCGCATTCATCGAGCATGAGATACTCGCATCGCTGCACACGACAATATATGTTTGATGGACCAAGCGCCGTAGTCGTAGATGACAACAGAGCTAGTCTTTTCCCTTCTCAATGGCCCGAACTTACAAAGGGCTGTGCGATGGCCCACGTCAACGTGGCGGGAGCTATGGCTCGGACGAGGCAGCGCCGGGGATCCAAATGGTGCCGTGGCGGCGCGCGCCCGCGTGTGCTATCCTCTTTCCTCGGCGGGGAGTAGCGCAGCCCGGTTAGCGCGCAGCGTTCGGGACGCTGAGGTCGGAGGTTCGAATCCTCTCTCCCCGACCTCCTCCAGGGAGCGGCGCATGCCGCTCCCTTTTGACATGGCCTCGTGTGGCGTGACGATCGGACGTTGCCGGCATGTCGCTTCCAGATGCTATTCATGATTCGTCGAAGGCAGAAGCCCGAGAAGGCGAGCTTCGCCGCCTGCCGTCCGTGCAAGCCCTTCTCCAAGACGCGTCGGTCCAAGCCGCCACGTCCCTGGGGACGCCGGCGCTCACCGCCCTGCTTCGGGACGCCCTAGACCGTCTCCGGAAAGAGCTCCATGAAGGTGGAGAACTTCCCCCCGACGGCGGCATCCGGCGCCTGCTCGCTGAGCTTCACGAGGTCGAGCGTCCTCGCCTTTCTCCGGTAATCAACGCGACCGGCATCATTATCCATACCAACCTGGGGCGCGCGCCCGTGAGCGACGACACTGCGGCCGCGATGGCCGCGGCCGCCGCGAACGCCGTTTCGCTGGAACTCGATCCGGAGACCAATCATCGCGGCGGGCGGATGCGAGAGATCTCGGGACTGATGCGGCTCCTGACCGGTGCTGAGTCATCATTAGTCGTCAACAACAATGCCGCCGCCGTGCTCCTGGTTCTCTCCGCGCTGGCTGCCGGGCGGGAAGTCATCCTCTCACGCGGCGAAGCGGTGGAGATCGGAGGCGGATTTCGGATTCCCGATGTCCTTCGACAGTCGGGCGCCAGGTTGGTCGAAGTGGGAACGACGAACCGCACCTATGCTCGCGATTATGCCGCGGCGATCACGGATCAGACGGCTGTCTTAATGAAGATCCACCAGAGCAACTTCCGGATCATCGGTTTCACGCAGCAGACGGCGCTCGCGGACGTCGTATCCGTGGGCTTAGAGCGAGACATTCCGGTCGTGGATGACCAAGGCAGCGGTCTGCTGCTCGATGTCTCTCGATTTGGCCTTCCCGCGGAGCACACCATCGGTGACGGCATCGGGGCTGGGGCAGCTCTTGTCACCGCGAGCGGCGACAAGCTACTCGGCGGCCCACAGGCGGGCATCATCGCCGGGAAGGCCACCTGGGTGGAGCGGATCGCCAGGCACCCGCTGGCGCGGGCGGTTCGCGCGGACAAGACGACCCTCGCGGGGCTCGCTGCTACGCTTCGGCACTATGTCAGGGACGAGGCAACCGAGTCGATTCCAGTCTGGCGGATGATCGCGGCTGACACTGCCACGCTTCGAGAGCGGTCCAAGGCGATCCGGGACCGTGCGGAAGCTGCGGGCGTCACGCTATTCGAGGCGATGGCCACGGCTACGCCGGGAGGCGGATCGCTGCCTGGCGAGATGCTGCCAAGCGTGGCACTCGTCATCGACCCCGCACGTCTCGGAAGCGACGTTGATAATATCGCGCGACGACTGAGAACAGGTGAGCCGAGGGTCTTCGGCCGGATCGAGGCCGGCACGTTGCTCTTGGACCTCCGAACCGTCATGCCCGAGCATGACAGGTCGCTCACCGAGGCCGTGCTCCGGGCGGTTTCAGCAGCCGATTGACGGGACCTCTACCGCGTCACGGTCGAGTCCCGGATGTCACGGAAATAGGGGCTTGGAGCCGGATAGAATCGCCGGTGTCTCTCGTACAGGCTCGCGAGCTGAGCACTGAGACCGGCAACGGTTTCGTGCTCTCCAGACGCCTCGGCATCGCCAATGCTGGCCTGTAGATGCCGCATCAACGCGCCAAATCGTTCCCGTCCCAAATTCTCGAGCGCCTGGCTCGCCTCGCGCGCGGCGTGAGCCGGAAGGTGACCAGGGTCGCTGTCAATCGCGGCGACCAGATGCTCGGCGTGGTTGGCGAGGTCATCTTCCAGTCCGGCTATGATCTGTGTGACGTCCAGCCCGGTGAGATCAGGTTCTCGTAGCAACCTGACGAGATCCCGGTTCCGGGCGTCCAGAAGGTCCTCGTCTTGAACGCGTTCCAAGACATTGGTAGTCGACGCACGGTGGCGAAGCAGTAGCGCCACGAGATGATCCTCGGTGGTCAACCGCGTAGATGCTCCGGCAAGCGTGTCCGGACGCGTTGCCCGATCTCGCGGCATGGGACGCCGGATCTCCGCCCGCACGACCCGCTCGTCGAGATGAAGCCGCCGGGCGATATTCGCGATGTGATGGGCTTGAACCACGCGGTCAGGCACCCCTTGGAGGACGGGGGCCAACTGGGCCATCGCCTCCGATTTCGCCTTGGCGTTGCCTGGGTCGATACCCGCCGTCAGCGTCTCGACCATGAAGTCGAGAAACGGCTTTGCCCGGGCGACCAGCTCCGGCCAGCGATCCGGATTCTGCCGTATCAGATCGTCCGGATCTTTGCCTTCCGGCAACCGGACAATTGATATTTCGGCTTTGAGGCGTCGCTCGAAATGGACAATTCCTCGGGCGTCCGGCACCGGCACCGATTCGTGATCTAAGGCTTCGCGCATGGTCTCGATACCGCGAAGCGTCGCCATCTGGCCCGCGGTATCCGCATCCAACGCGAGCACGAGATGGTGACTCGCCCGGCTGATCTGGCTTACCTGCGGCTCGGTTAACGCGGTGCCCATTGTCGCAACGACATTGGAGTGCGAGAACTGGTGCGCGGCGATGACGTCCATGTAGCCCTCGACGATTACCGCCTGGTCCCGCTTCCGTATCTCGTCCTTCGCGAGATCCAACCCATAGACCAACGCGCTCTTGTCGAAGATGGCCGATTGCGGGGAATTCAGATACTTCGGTTGACCATCACCGATCGCCCGAGCGCCAAAGCCGACGATCTCTCCGTTGCGATTGCTGATCGGAAACATCAGCCGGTTGCGAAAGCGGTCATAGTAGCCGCCGCTATCTCGTTCGCTGACCAGCCCCGCCTCTAACTGTAGCGCCGGATCGACATCTCGCCCTTTCAGAAACCCTAGAAGGTTGTCCCAGCCGTCCGGCGCGTAACCCAGCCGGAAGCGCTGGATCATCTCCGGGGAGACCCCTCGCTCTTCCAACACCCGGCGGCCCAGCTCACCGGCGGAACGTGAGTGCAGCGCGTGGGAGAAGAAGACGGTCGCGAGCTCGTTGATCTCGATCAGCCGGCGGCGCCGCGCGTCCTCTTCTGGAGCGGCGGTCGGGACGTGGGCAAGTTCGACCCCGGCGCGACGAGCTAGCTCCTGGAGCGCCTCACGGAAGTCAACGTGCTCCACGTCCATATAGAACGTAAACGCGTCACCGCCTCGGCCGCAGCCGAAACAATGGAAGTTGCCGGAATCTGGGAAGACGACAAACGAGGGGGTCTTCTCTTGGTGGAATGGGCAGAGGCCCTTGTAGCTCCGGCCAGTCCGCTTCAAGTCAACGTATTGGCCGACGAGGTCGGCGATGTCGGTCCGGTCCCGGACCTCCGCGACGTTGTCTGACGCCATCTTCCTGTGCCCTCACCGACGCCACGCCTGCATGGATTCCATCAAGTCTACATCGTCAAGCACTCGGCGAGGGCGCGGGCAGGACGCTTACGAATCGATCACTTCCAGGCGTGCGAATGTACTCATGAGTCGTTTGGTGCCGTGCCGCTGAAACGATACGACGATCTCCTGATCGTCCTGGCGCGCGGTGATCTCGATGATCTGACCCTCTCCGAATTTGGCGTGGAAGACGCGCTGCCCTGCCGTGTAATCCGGAAGCGGACGGGGTGACGGCGACGGCGCCGGTGCCGCCGGATAGTTATTGCCGTTGGGTGCATGCCGCAGGCGATCCGTCAGACGGTCGCGCTTGCCAAAGGACGTCGCCCGCGACGAGGCGTTGATCGCGTCCGCCGGAAGCGCGGACAGGAAGCGCGATGGCACGCCAGGCTGATAGCGGCCGTAGACTTGTCTGGAGCCGGCGTGGGTAATATGTAGGAGCTCCCGGGCTCGGGTGATCCCGACGTAGAAGAGGCGTCGCTCTTCTTCGAGTGGCAGCGGGTCATCCCATTCCGCCTCGACTGCGCGACTGATCGGCAATAACCCTTCCTCCACGCCGACGATGAAGACCACCGGAAACTCGAGGCCCTTCGCGGAATGCAACGTGATCAGGGTCACTTGGCCCTGGCCGTCATCCGGGAGGGAATCGACGTCGGCCACGAGGGCGGTGCTCTCCAGGTACTGGCCGAGCGCCTCGTCCGGAGAAAGCGCGTCATAACGCTCTAAATCTGAACGGAGCTCGATGAGGTTGGCCCACCGCTGCATCTCTTCTTCGCTCTCCAAGTTGAGGCTCGACCGGTAACCCGTCTGTTCCACCACCGCGTCGAAGAGCGACGATAGCGCGGTTGTGCCAGCCAGGTCGCCAAGGCTCGTAAGCACCGATCCGAGACGGCTCGCCGCGGAGCGGGAGGTACCGCTGAGTGCCGGGCCGCCCGGTCCCCCCGTGAGCGGAGCGGCGGTCGCTTGGAAGCCCTCCCGCACGGTCGAGTCGTTCGCGGCGGCCCATTCACGAATCGCGCCGAGTGCCTTCGGCCCAATACCGCGACCGATAGGAAAATGATCGATGATCCGCTCGAGGCTGAGGTCGTCCTTCGGGTTGTGCAGGAGGCGGAAGACGGCAAGCACATCCTTGACCTCCTTCCGCTCGTAGAAGCGGACGCCGCCGACCACCCGGTACGGCACGTTCTCGCGCCGGAACTCCTGTTCCAGGAGCCGGCTTTGGGCGGTCGTCCGGTACATGATCGCGACGTCGTCACCGCTACGGCCGCTCGCGCGGAGCTGGCGACGAATCTCACTCACCACGAACTGCGCCTCATGCTCGCCGTCCGCCAATTCTCGGACCATCACCGGCGCGCCCTCGTCATTCTCGGTTCGAAGCTGACGATCCAGCCGTTGATGATTTTCCCGGATCACCCGGTCCGCCACCGCGACGATCCGTCGAGTCGAGCGATAGTTGATCTCCAGGTCAATGCGGGTCGCGTTCGGAAACTCGGCCTGGAAGTCGAGGATATTGCGAATGTCTGCCTGCCTCCAGCCGTAGATGGACTGATCGGGGTCGCCGACGACGAACAAGTTCCCGTGGTGAGCGGCGAGGGCCGACACGAGCACGTATTGGACCCGATTGGTGTCCTGGTACTCATCGACGAGGATGTAGCGATACCGCTGCTGGTAGCGCTCGAGAACCGTCGGTGCATCGTCGAAGAGCCGGATGGCAAGGCCGAGGAGGTCATCGAAGTCCACGGCGTTGGCCTTCGACAGGAGCTTTTGGTATTGGGCGTAAACGCGGGCCACCACCTCGTCGTCATACGTCTCGGCCGCTGCCGCCGCTTCCGCGGGCGAGAGCAGCGAGCTCTTCGCCGCCGAGATCCGGCTCGTCATCCGCCGGGGCGCGAGCTGCTTCGGATCTTGGCCGAGAGCCTGAATCGCGCGCTTGGCCGTCTCCAGTTGATCCGCCGCGTCATAGATCAGAAAGTTCGGCAGCAGACCGAGCCGGTCCGCCACGATCCCGGGGTTCTCGCGCAGGATTCGGGCGCCGAGCGCGTGGAACGTTCCCATCGTCAATCCGGCGCTTGCGCCCTCTCCGGCCAGGGCGTGGATCCTGGTCCGCATCTCTCGGGCGGCCTTATTCGTGAACGTGACTGCGAGAATCGAGTCCGGGAACACATGACATTCACGCATCAAGTACGCGATGCGGTGCGTGAGCACGCGGGTCTTACCGGAGCCCGGTCCCGCGACGACGATGACCGGACCCTCGGTGGTTATGACCGCCGCGCGCTGTCCCGGATTGAGACCGGCGAGGAGGTCCGCCGCGACCGGTTCCACATCGAGGTCGTCGCTGTCTGCCCTTGCCGCTGTCTTCGTGTCCATCGTCTCTGGATCCCTCGCGAGCCGTTGCATACGGACACTCTAACACTCTGCCTGGGTGCGAGGGCCGCGTTGACGCGACGGTGGAAATTAGGCTACATTTTCTGCCGCGCCGACGTAGCTCAGCGGCAGAGCAAGGGACTCATAAGCCCTTGGCCGGTGGTTCGATTCCACCCGTCGGCACCCTTCTCATTCGGCACTACCCTCATGATGAATACCTCACCCCTGACCAACGCGAGCAGCCCGGGCGGTCCGCCGCGATCCGGCAATGCCGGCATCGAGCAGCGCTTATTGCTCGCGTGGAAGCGGTTAGACATGCCGCCCGGGTCACCAGTGCTGCTGGGCTTCTCCGGCGGACCGGATTCGCTCGCGTTGGCCCTGGCACTTCGCCGGATCGCGCCGCTGGCCGGTTTCGATCTACACGCGCTCCACGTCGACCACGGGCTGCGGCCGGAGTCGGGGCTTGAGGCGACGCGGGCGTTGCGGCTGGCAGAGACGATAGGTCTGCGATGCCGTGTCGCCGCGCCTCGCGGGGACCCGGTCCAGCTTCACCTAGGCACCGGCATCGAGGAAGCTGGCCGCCGCGAGCGTTTTCGGGCGCTGACCGCGGAAGCTTCTCGTATCGGCGCGTCCCATTGCGCGCTGGCCCATCATCAAGACGACCAGGCAGAAACGATCATGCTCCACCTGCTCCGGGGTGCCGGCCTGGCCGGAGCGGCCGGGATGGTTCCGGTTGCCAAGCTAAGCGTGCCTTGGTGGCGAGAGGAACACGCGGCTCAACGGCCGTTAATGCTTTGGCGTCCCTGGCTCGACGAGAGCCGCTCGGCGATCGCGGCCTATCGTGAGAGGATCGCGCCCGAATTGGAGCCGGTCATCGATCCCTCCAACGACGACCCTTCGCTCCTGCGGAATCGGGTCCGCCACCAGCTCATGCCGCAACTTGAGGGGATCCGGCCGGGAGCGCGTCAAGCGCTGGCACGATTTGGTGCGTTGGCCGGCGAGGACGACCGCTTCCTCGACGACCTGGCGCGAGAGAGACTGGACGCCCTCGGGGCACGGCCTGGCGATTTACCCGTGGCGGGATTGTCGGCCTTACCGCTTCCCCTGCTCCGGCGCGTGCTGAGAATCGCCTGCATGGAGGCCGGACACCTCTCGGAGCTAAGCGGGACGGGCGTCGAGGCACTCGTATTGGCGGTATGCCGGGGACAAGGAGGCGTTACGATTCAGCTCGGCGGAGGCAAGACTGCCACCATCGCGCGGGGGCGGCTCCTCGTCTCGTCAAATGAGCATCGTGCGCATCCTCCTTAACGGTTAGGACCACGGCTTGATATCCATGCCCGGTGAGAGATCGCTATCATGGCACCATATTTGCCCTGAAGCCGGAAGAGGAGAAACGTTGCAACTCATTGGCGCGCGATCGGAAGGCGTCGTCGAGATCTTGATCGACGAGGCGACGCTGCAGCGGCGAGTGGCGGAGCTTGGCCACGAGCTTGACACCCTCTTCCCGGATTCGGCCGATGACCCGCCGCTCCTCGTGGGCGTCTTGACAGGCGCGGTCACGTTCATGTCCGACCTCATGCGGGCAATGTCGAGTCAGGTCGAGATCGACTTTATGGCCGTATCAAGCTATGGCGCCAGCACGCGGTCGTCCGGGGTCGTCCGTATCCTGAAGGATCTCGATCACGAGATCAGCGGTCGCCGGGTCGTCGTGGTGGAGGACATCGTCGACAGTGGTCTCACGTTGCAGTACCTCCTGGATGTCTTGCAGCGCCGCGAGCCGCGCGATATCCGGGTCGTGGCCCTCCTTCGGAAGACGAAACCGGACGCCGTCAAGGTCCAAGTCGATCTGCTCGGTTTCGACATCCCGGACGAGTTCGTGGTCGGATATGGGCTCGACTTTGCCGGCCGGTATCGGAATCTTCCCTGCGTCGCGGTCTTGGATCCCGCCGTCTTGGCGAGCGACGCTCAAGACGATGACGAGAGTCACGATCATGTTGGGAAAACTCGGGGTACTTAGCCGATACGGCGCTATACTTGTGGGTGGAAGCCCGAGGTTTCGTTGACGGAACCGAACGAGCGCATGACCACCGCGGTGGAGGACCAGATGGGTGATAGCCGGTGGTTGAGAAGCAGCTTTGTCTACGTCGTCCTTATTGTGGCTATTGTGGCGCTGTGGGTGACATTCATCAGCGACGGCTCGAGCGCTGCTAATAAGACATTCATCGAGGTTGCCGAAGATATCCGAGATGGCCGGGTCGCCGGATTGGAACAGACCGAAGGCGACAGCGGAGAGGTGCGGGTTCGGTACACTGAAGCCTCGGGTGAGCCGGTTGCCCAAACCAGCCTACCGCCCGAGACGAATATCTACGAGGCACTCGAGAAGCACGGTGTCGACGCCGGGTCGATACCCATTACCGTCGAAGAGGCAAGCCGCTGGGGCGGAATCCTCCGGGGCCTGACGTTCGTGCTGCCGACGTTGGTGTTGGTTGGATTCCTCGTCTTCATCATGCGCCAGAACCAGGGTAGCAATAACCAGGCGATGTCGTTCGGTAAGAGCCGGGCGCGGCTCTTCACGGGCAACCGTCCTTCGATCACCTTTTCCGACGTTGCCGGCGTCGAGGAGGCCAAGGAGGAGTTGGTCGAGGTTGTCGATTTTCTCAAGTATCCGGAGAAATTCGCATCCCTCGGGGCGCGCATCCCGCGCGGCGTGCTGCTGGTTGGACCGCCGGGCACCGGCAAGACGCTGCTCTCGCGGGCGGTCGCCGGGGAGGCGGGTGTTCCGTTCTTCAGCATATCCGGCTCCGAGTTTGTCGAGATGTTCGTCGGGGTAGGCGCGAGCCGTGTGCGCGACCTGTTCGAGCAGGCGAAGCGTAGCGCCCCCTGTATCGTCTTCGTCGATGAGATCGACGCGGTCGGACGCCAGCGTGGCGCCGGTCTCGGCGGCAGCCATGATGAGCGTGAGCAGACGCTCAATCAGATCCTGGTCGAGATGGACGGCTTCGATAGCAGCACCAACGTCATCGTCATCGCCGCGACCAACCGGCCGGATGTCCTTGACCCCGCCTTGCTCCGACCCGGGAGATTTGATCGCCAAGTCATCCTGGATCGTCCCGACATCCAGGGGCGGCGAGCCATTCTCGAGGTTCATTCGCGGGGCAAGCCGTTAGAGGAGGAGGTCTCCGTCGAGAACCTCGCCCGCCAGACCTCGGGGTTCTCGGGCGCGGACCTCGAGAACCTCGTCAATGAGGCAGCGATTCTCGCCGCCCGTCGGAACAAGAAGACCGTCGGCCGCGAGGAATTGACCGAGGCGATCGACCGTGTGCTGGCCGGTCCACAGCGGAAGAGCCGCGTCATCTCGGAACGAGAGCGGATGATGACCGCCTATCACGAGGCTGGGCACGCCTTGGTGGCCCGGATGCTGCCGAACTCCGATCCCGTGCGAAAGGTGTCCATCGTTGCCCGCGGCATGATGGGTGGGTACACCCGGGTCGTCCCTGACGAGGACCGCCTCTTCATGACCAAAGCCCAGTTCAAGGACCGGCTCGCGGTCTTCATGGCCGGTCACGTGGCCGAGCGCATGGTATTCGAGGAGCAGTCTACCGGCGCCTCGAACGACATCGAGCAGGCCACATCGATCGCGCGCCGGATGGTCACGGAGTTCGGCATGAGCCGCACCTTGGGACCACTCGCCTTCGGCAAGAAGGACGAGCTCGTCTTCCTCGGCCGGGAGATCAACGAGTCGCGGAATTACAGCGATGAGGTCGCGTTCCAGATCGACCAAGAGATCCGCGCCATCATCGATGAGGCGCACGAGCGCGCCCAGGCAGTCCTCAACGAGCACGCGGACAAGCTGGAAGCGATTGCTCAGCTCCTCATCGCCCAGGAGACGATCGAGGGTGAGGAGATGGAGGCCCTCTTCGATTCCCCGCGCCCGACACCGGACCTCGTCGGCCCCCCTTCGGGGCGACCAGCCTCCAGAGCGACGAGCCTAGCTGACCAGTCGGGGCTGGCGGAGCCCCGAAATCCCGAGCGGGAGCGTCCCGGCGGTTTAGGCCAACTCCGGCCCCAACCCGCTGGCTAGCGGCTGACGACATAACGATCTGATGGTGACGGCCCGGCGCGTAGGCGTCGGGCCGTCTCTGGTCGCGGTGGAGGCAGGGGGACTCGAACCCCCGACCTCAACATTGCAAATGTCGCGCTCTCCCAACTGAGCTATGCCCCCGCGATCCTCGTAACCAAACAACCCGGCCGTGGGGCCGGGTCGCTGGGGGTGGAGGATGGGGGACTCGAACCCCCGACCTCTACAGTGCGATTGTAGCGCTCTCCCAGCTGAGCTAATCCCCCGAGGCGACAAGAGTATACGGGCCGCATCGCCAGAGCGTCAAACGCCGTCTCCGCCCCGTTCTAGCGGGGATAGACGAGCCGCCGGCCCATTGGTATACTGAACCAAACGCGGGTGTAACTCAGTTGGTAGAGTGTTTGCTTCCCAAGCAAAATGTCGTGGGTTCGAGTCCCATCACCCGCTCCAACCCCATAAACAAGCCAAAAAACAGCGCTCCCCGCCAGTATGGTATTCTGCTACAGCGCACAATGACACGATAACTCGCGGTTTTCTTACACC
>DASYWB010000069.1:0-7655 GCA_035936495.1 Thermomicrobiales bacterium | reverse complement strand
ATGACAAGGTGATCCTTTCTACGTTCCTTCAGGTATCGGGCGGAAGCAAAGCGCGCGTCGCCATCCTCCCAACCGCGTCATCTATTGAATCGGCCGGAGAACGGTACAAGGCATTGTTCCTGAGTATGGGGGCGGAAGCGGCCGAGGTCGTCTACTTCTCAAGCCGTCCCTCGGCGAACGACGTCTCCTTGCTGTCCACCCTGGACCAAGCCACAGGCATCTTTCTCACCGGCGGGAACCAGCTTCGATTGTCGGCGCTCCTCGGCGGCACCCAGGCCGCGGATGTCATTCGCCGCCGGAGCAATGAGGGTGCGGTCGTCGCGGGGACCAGTGCCGGGGCATCCATCCTCTCGTCACATATGGTGGCGTACGGAGCGAGTGGCAACACGCCCAAACACCGGATGGCCCAAATGGTCGCCGGCTTTGGCTTGGTTCCGGACATCATTATCGATCAGCATTTTCGCCAGCGTGATCGTATCGGCCGCCTGCTCACGCTCGTCGCGTCGAATCCACGCCTCTTGGGAGTTGGCATCGACGAAGACACCGCCGTCTTGATCGACAACCAGCGGACACTCGAAGTGATCGGCCGGCGGAGCGTGACCATCGTCGATGGCCGGCATATGGAATCGAATATTTACCAAGTCAAGCGCTACGGCGAGATTTCGGTGACCGGCGCGACACTCCATATGTTGACTGGCGGACGACGGTTTGATCTGGAAGAGCGGGTCGTGCTGGACTAGGGTCTGACCGCCCACCACGGCGATAGCGCATTCATCGACGAGCCCGCTAATCGGTTAACCCGTTGCGGAAGTCCTGTCGAGGGGGAAGTTGCATGTTAACGATCCGCAACACCACCATCCTGCGCGGTCCCAATGTTTGGGCCCGGACGCGAGTCATTCATCATACGCTCGATATCGGCGAGCTCGAAGACCGGCCATCGAATCAGATTCCTGATTTCTACGAACGCCTGACCGAGCTGATCCCCTCGCTCTACGATCATGCTTGCTCAGTGGGCAGGCCGGGCGGCTTCCTCCAGCGTCTCCGTGAGGGGACCTGGATGGGCCACGTCATGGAACATGTCGCACTCGAGCTGCAGAACCTGGCCGGGTCCGAAGTGCGCCGCGGCCTCACTCGGAGTACCGGCGAACGCGGCGTCTACCACGTCGTCTATCAATATGACCAGGAAGACGTCGGACTCGCCGCGGGTCAGCTGGCCGTCCGCCTGCTCAACCATCTGATCTACGACGCGGAACCGGCGTTTGACTTCGTCAAGGAACTGGAAGAGCAGGTCATCAAAGTCGCCGAGCGCCTCGCCTACGGGCCATCGACCGGTGCCATTGTCTCCGAGGCGGAACGCCGGGGGATCCCCGTGCTCCGGCTCGACCCGCGACGTTCGCTGGTCCAACTCGGACACGGCCGCTATCAGAAACGCATCTGGGCGACCGTGACCTCTCAGACCGCCAACATCGCGGTCGATATTGCCAGCAACAAAGAGCTCACCAACCGTCTCCTGCATGACGTGGGCATCCCCGTGCCTCGCGGCGCGGTGGTCCAGGACGAGGACGCCGCCGTGCGAGCCGCGGGTCGAATCGGCTACCCGGTGGTCCTGAAGCCGTTGGACGGCAACCATGGACGGGGCGTGTGCGTCAATCTCGGTGACGAGGCGGAAGTGCGCGAGTTCTTTCCGGTGGCTCTGGCCGAGAGCAGAAACGGCATCGTGGTGGTCGAGAGCTTCATCAGCGGAAAGGATTACCGGATTCTCGTCGTCGACAATCAGGTGGTCGCGGTGGCTGAACGGGTTCCGGCTCACGTTGTCGGCGATGGTGAGCGCTCGATCCGAGAGCTGATCGACCTGGCCAACAACGATCCCCGCCGCGGTGTCGGCCATGAGAAGATCCTGACCCGGATCACCGTCGACGCCCAGACGATCGAGGTGCTGGAGCGCGCGGGATTGTCGATCGACGATGTTCCCGAGGTCGACCAATTCGTCCAGCTCAAGTTCACGGGCAACATGAGCACAGGCGGCACCTCTATCGACCGGACGGACGACATTCACCCCGACAACGTCGAGATCGCGCGCCAGGCCGCGATGATCGTGGGCGTGGACATCGCCGGCATCGACTTCATCACCGATGATATCGCTCGTTCCGTCCGTCAGGCGGGGGGCGCCATCTGTGAAGTCAACGCGGGTCCCGGCTTTCGGATGCACACCCACCCAACCGAGGGTCACCCGCGGCATGTCGGACGGGCGGTCGTCGACATGTTGTTTGCCCCCGGGTCTCCGGCTCGCGTCCCGATCGTGGCGGTTACCGGCACCAATGGCAAGACTACTACCTGCCGGATGATCGCCCACATCATGAAGCTCGCCGGACGGCGCGTCGGTCTAACGACCACCGATGGCATCTACATCGACGGCACGCAGATCATGTCTGGTGACACCAGCGGTCCCACGAGCGCCCAGATGGTGCTCAAGAACCCCGCGGTGGACTTCGCGGTCTTGGAGACGGCGCGCGGCGGGATCTTGCGCTCGGGGCTCGGCTTCGATCGCTGTAACGTGGCCGTAGTGACGAACGTCGCGAGCGACCACCTCGGACTCCGTGGCGTCGATACCTTGGCGGATCTTGCGCGCGTCAAGGCGGTGGTGCCTCAGTCCGTCCTCCGCGACGGCGCGAGCGTTCTCAACGCGGATAATCAATGGACGGTCGAGATGGCCCGCCGCGCGCGGGGTGAAGTCATCTTCTTCAGCATGGACGAGGAGAACCCGATTATTCGCGACCACGTTCGGGAACGCGGCAAGGCGGTGGTGCTGCGGCAGACGCGTCAAGGCGAGATGATCACGCTGCTTGAACATCGCCGGGACACGAGCCTGCTGCTGGCGAGCCAGATTCCCGCCTCGTTCGAAGGGCGGTTGCGCGTCAACATCGCGAACGCGATGGCTGCCGCCGCCGCAGCCTTCGCGGCTGACGTCCAGCTTGAGCATATCCGGCATGCGCTCCGAACGTTTACGACCAATTTCTTCCAGACGCCCGGGCGGTTCAATCTCTTCGAGGCCGATGGCCGTCGAGTGCTCGTTGATTACTGCCATAACGTCGCCGGTCTCGAATCCATGGCGGACTTCGTTCGCCGCTCATCGCAAGAACGGACCGTCGCGGTGATCGCGATGCCCGGTGACCGGAGCAATGATGACGCCGAGGCGTTCGGCCGCCTGGCCGCGCAGACGTTCGACGAGCTCGTGATCCGGGAAGATGAGAACCCTCGCGGGCGTGCGCGAGGAGAGATGGCCGCCCTGCTGCGGGACGCGGTCAGGGCCGGCGGAGTGACCAATGACCAGGTCACCGTCATCTTGGACGAGATCGAAGCGTGCCAAGTCGCGATCAGCAGAGCGGGGAAAAACGACTTAGTCGTGCTCATGGTTGACCACCCTCAGCTTGTGTGGGAGACGATCACCGCGCCCCGCGCCCCGGTCACGGCCTGAGGGCCCGCTACGAGATTGGACGGCCCAAGCTCATGAGCCGCTTCGGCACTTCGTCAACTTGCTCGATGCACATCATCGCGATGACGTCGCCTGGTTCGGCGTCGGGCAACAACCGCTCCAGAGCCTCGATCTCCGTGTCTGCCGGCTCTTCCATTTCACCGCCTGCGGCCTCGATGCCGGCTCGGAAGTGCTGTTCCATCTCGCCGGGACGCCTGCCACGGAGATAGCGCGTCGTGCGTTTGACGATGACCCTGTCGCAGGTGCTGGCGGCGACTAGGCCCAATGCCTGCAGTGTCTCATCCGTGCGGTCCCCGGCGGTGCCGATCACGGCCGAGAGCCGGCCTTCGTCCTTCCCAAAGTGCCCGGCAAACGCCAGGAGCTCCCGCAGCCCCGCCTCGTTATGGGCGTAGTCGACGATCACCGTGACGCCTCGGACATCATAGACGTTCAACCGGCCCGCGTTCTGATCGGGCGCGTTACGGAAGCTCTTGAGCCCGTCGCGCACGTCTTCGAATGAGAGTCCCAGCGCGATGCACGCAGCCGCACCGCACAGAGCGTTCTGGACCATGTGGGGCGCCTGTCCACCGAAGGTCATCGGCACCTCGCCAACCGAGATCAGCGTCTCTTCCTTTTCGCCGTGAGTAAAGACAAAGACGCCATCGCGAACGAAAAGGGCGTGGCCGCCGCTCCGAATATGAGCGACGATCGGCGGGAGTGCCGCGTCGCGGGCGATGAGCAACGCCGGGGCCTTGATCGTGCCCGCGACGCCCCGGACCAGCCGATCCTCCGCGTTGAGCACGGCAAACCCGCTCGAGCGCGTCACCTTCGCCACCACCGACTTCACCCTCGCGAGTCCCTCAACGGTGTGAATGCCATGGAGGCCGAGATGATCCCCCGAAACGTTCGTAAAGACGGAGACATCGTTGCTCTCGTAGGCGATTCCACGCAGGAGGATGCCCCCCCGCGCGGTCTCTAGAACGGCCACCTCGACGGCGGGGTCATCGAGAACCCGCCTTGCTCCCTGCACCCCGGTGAAGTCCCCTTTGGCGACCTGCACGCCGTTGATAAAGACTCCCGTCGATGAGCACCAACCGACTGAGCGCCCCGCTCCACGGAGGATATGGGCCACCAGCCGTGTCGTCGTGGTCTTGCCATTTGTCCCCGTGATCGCCACGATCGGCACTCTCCGGTCGCGATCCCGGACCATTTCGGGAAGGTCATCCTCGTCTGGATCCGCGTTAAGCAGCGCTCGAAGCTCGGCGACCGCCTCCCCCAGCGGCGGTTCCTCGCCGATTGCAAGAGACGCGACGACCTCGGCCGCGCGCAGCGCGAACGCGCGGCGATGCCAGCAGAAGGCGATCACGAGATGATCGGGAGTCTCCATGACCTCCCAGTGCGTCTCGGGTGCCTCGGCTTCGACGCGACGGTGCAGTATTCGCACGACCTCGACGAGGCCCTCCGCGAAGGCCTCGATATCCCGTGATTCCTCATCGTCGCCGACACCATAGGCCTCGAGCGATCGTCGAAACCGGCGAAACATGTCGTCGGACAGGCCGTGGGCCGGAATACGCATCTCAATCTTGATCGCGGGCTGCAGGAGAAAGAGATTAGGCCCGTCCAAGTCGCGAATCTCAACGAGTTCCATCATGCCCTCCTCAAGGCCGGTCCCACTCCCGCTCGCTGGTGTCCCGGCAGCCCTCGCCCGCGACGGAGCGAGAAGGCGGTGCCATTGCCCGATCCTGACCGCTGATTGGATCGAAGGGTCCGGCTCGGATGTGTCACATTGTGATTCATGTGCTTGACGAGATCAGCACCGAGACGGTGTTGTAGATCGCATGGGTCAGGATCGCGGCAGTTGTCCCGAAACGGGTCCGTTCGTACCCGAGCAACAGGCCCACGCCAAAGAGTCCAACAATGATCCAAGAAAATCCATACTGCGTGTGTAAGAGCGCGAAGATTGCGGCCGTTACCACCATGCCGAACCGGGGCTGGATCGCGCCGCGGAGAAGGATCTCCTCGCCAAGACCCGCCGATAGGCCGAGGACGACCGCGCCCAGTGGATTCTGCAGTTCCCGGGTCGCGTCCACCATCGCCGAGTCGATGCGATCCGACAGCTCGGGCTGCAATACCGCGGTCGCGATACCGGCGGCTCCGGCGATCAAGAACCCGAGAAAGACGAAACCAATGGAAACCGCGATCACCCGAGGCGTGGGCAGCGTAAGGCCAAGCCGCACGGTGGCCTGGCGCATGGTTCGCGCGATGCCGGCACCCACCGCAGCGTAGGCGGCAACCACGAGAAAGACGTTCTGAGCGATGACTTCAATGTATCCGACCGACCCCGCAGGCAAGGCGTCGGGAGCGTTCCCGGCGTTGACCAAGGAAACGGTGAACGTAACAAGCAAGGTTAGGACGACGCTCAGGCCCACCATATGCACGGGTGAGAGCGGGTCAATCGGTATCACCCGCGCCGCGACACGACGGAAGCCCCGCAAGAGCGGGAGTCCTAGGGCCAGGCCGATCAGCAAGAACGTCAGGCCGTCGCGCTCGCCTGAGACGCTAAAGGCTGCACCGGCCACGATCAAGAGGAGCGCGGGGAAGCCCAGCAGGAGATAGAGCCCGACGTAGGCCGACCGATCCGTGCGGGCGCGATAGACCCAAAACGCCAGACCATAGACAGCACCGGCGACCGCTATCGCCACCGCCATCACGACGAGGTCTCTCACCAGCGATATCCTTTGCTCAACATCGGGAATAGTCAGGGCAGCACGCTCAGGCGCAGTATACGCGGCCGCTTGTACCCACCTCGTCTAACATAGTGTCGGTACTCAGTCATGGCGATGCTAGACTGGATGCACGAACGTGAAGTAGAGAAGCTGGTGATCGCCCATGATCCGTCCTTCGCCAACCGATAAGCCGCGCTCCTCGTCCTCCGCGGGTCAACCGGGCCGGAAGGGGGGGCTTGGCCGTGGCCTGAGCTCGCTGATTCCCACGACGCAGGAGCCAGCATCAAACAGAGCGACTCTGGAAGTCCCGACGGAAGCCATCGATCCGAATCCTTTTCAACCGCGATCGAGTATCGATCCGGATCGATTGACGACGCTGGCCGACTCGATCCGCATCCACGGCATCGTGCAGCCCCTGATTGTCAACCGGTCGTCGGAGCCCGAGCGCTATGTGCTGATTGCCGGCGAGCGCCGCTGGCGCGCGGCTCAGCTCGCCGGATTAGAGACCGTCCCGGTCGTCGTTAAGGACGCCTCACCCCAATCGATGCTGGAACTGGCTCTGGTGGAGAACGTGGTCCGTGCCGATCTGTCCCCGCTGGAGGAAGCGGCGGCGTACCGCCAGCTGATCGACGAGTTCGGTCTGACACAGGCATTGGTGGCCGAGCGAGTAGGACGCTCGCGCGTCAGCGTGACCAACACCCTCCGGCTGCAAGCGGCGCCCGAGCGCATCCAAGGGGCCCTCATTGATGGGGCCATCACCGAGGGCCATGCCCGTGCGTTACTCGGGCTCACGGCAAGCGCAGATCAGGTGACGGCGTTGGGGTTCGTCCTGGAACGGGGGCTATCGGTCAGACAGACCGAGGACCTGGTGCGCCGCTGGCAGGCGGGGAGTCCACCCAACCGGGGACCGGAACCGCGGCACGGCCGGGACAGCGAAGAAATCCGGTTAGAGGATCGTTTTCGGGGCGCGCTCGGCACCAAAGTGACGTTCAAGCAACGGGGCGACGGCCGGGGCGGCACGCTGACGATTCACTACTACTCGGACGAGGAGCTGAACGCGCTCTACCACCGGCTGAACGGCGAAGACACCTGGTAGATGCTAGGCGTCACTTCCGCACGGATCCGCGTCGGGCGCAAGATCGGTCTCAATCGCCAGTACCTCCCCCGTCACCGCGTCAACGGTCGCAATGAGAGCGACATTGTCGTTCGCACCCCGGTCCGCGTAGGTGACGACCCATGTCGCCGTCCCCATCAATCCTTCGCGGGGGATACCGGCCGGCTGCGTTCCCGATGATCCGGATACCGGCGTTCCCGGCGATTGAGACATCGGTGTGCCAACCGCAATGGGACTTGCTGCCTCCATGGTGGAAGCATCAGCGGCGGAATTGAGATTCAGCGTGAGGATGGTCTGGCCCCGAGCGGCGGGACACTCGGCCCGGAACGCGGTGCCCCCAGCC
>DASYWB010000068.1:0-10369 GCA_035936495.1 Thermomicrobiales bacterium | reverse complement strand
CCGCTGAGCTGACCATGCGGCCGAAGACGCTCGTGGCGCCGGAGCCAGACGTGGCGGTGAAGGCGTTGCGCCTGCTGGAGAAGCTGGACGACTTGGACGACGTGCAGCAGGTCTACTCGAATCTCGACGTGGCGGAAGAGGTTCTCGCGCAAGCAAGCTGACGCGAAAGCGAGAATAGCGGCGGGTGATCATCATCGGCGTCGATCCAGGAACGGCCCTCCTTGGCTACGGGGTGATCGAGAGTGGCGATCAGCCCTCGATGCTCGCGTATGGCGCCGTTGCCACGGCCGCGGACCAAGACATGCCGGCGCGCCTCTCTCAACTCTACGACGCGGTTACGGCCCTCATTGCAGACCACCAGCCGGAGGTGGTCGCCATCGAGCAACTCTTCTTTGCCCGGAACGTGACGACGGCAATCGCGGTCGGGCAGGCGCGTGGTGTGGTGCTCCTGGCGGCGGCCCGCGCGGGAATCCCCGTCGCGGAGTACAGCCCGTCCGAGGTCAAGCACGCGGTGGCGGGCTACGGTAAAGCGGACAAGCGCCAGATGCAGGAGATGGTCCGGCTGATCTTGGCACTCGAGGCGGTGCCGCGGCCCGACGACGCCGCTGACGCGCTTGCCGTCGCGCTCTGCCATGGCCAGACGGCACCGTTCCTTCAGCGCATCGGATCCCCGGTCGGATGAAATCCGGAGCCGCGCGCCGCCGGTTGGATGAAGAGGTCGTTCGCCGTGGGCTGCTTGAGAGCCGGTCCCGGGCGAAGGCATTTATCCTGGCCGGTGACGTCATCGTGAATGGGACACCAGTGCGTCGAGCTGGAGCCACGGTTCAAGAGGATGACGATCTCGAGCTGAGGGCGAAACCCCGATTCGTGAGCCGGGGCGGTGAGAAGTTGGCGTTTGCCCTTCAGGCATTCAATATTCCAGTTGCCGGTCGCGTGGCCGCTGACCTCGGCGCCAGCACAGGGGGCTTCACAGATGTATTGCTGCAGCAAGGGGCAGAGCGCGTCTACGCGATCGATGTGGGATATGGTCAGCTTGATCTCAAGATCCGGCTCGACCCCCAGGTTGTCGTGATGGAGCGAACCAACGCCCGGCTTCTGGATGCGCTGCCCGAGCCCGTTGATATCGTGACGGTCGACGTCTCGTTCATTTCGCTCCGCCTCATCTTCCCGACGATCGCTCGGATCCTGCGGCCCGGTGGCAGTTGTGTCCCTCTAATCAAGCCGCAATTCGAGGCCGGCGCCCGGGACGTAGGCAAAGGCGGTGTCGTTCGAGAGACGGCGACGCATCAGCGAGTGCTCCAAGAGGTGCTCTACGCGGCGCTAGAACAGTTTGACGTGGTCGGGCTCGTTCAGTCACCGCTCAAGGGTCCGTCGGGAAATATCGAATTCCTCGCCCACCTCCGGCTTAGGGAGGGTACCGATGGGCCTTGATGGAAGCGGGAGGCCGTTCGACGCGATCCGGCGGGAGCTAAAGGCTTCGAGCCCCAGGCGGGACCCGGTTGAACTGGATGGGGAGATCCGGCTCGACGCCGAGCGCGGCAGCCGAACCGGGGTGCCGGAGGTCATCTATGCGGAATATAAGAGCAACGAGCAGATCATCGAAAGCCTGTGCCGGCTAAGCGGGAAGAGCGGCCGGGCGCTAGCGGCTCGCTGCCGAGCCGATACCCTGATCCACGCGGAGACGATCATCGAAGACGGCACGACGATGACGGTCGACAAGGTTGCCCGCGCGGTCATCGCCTCCTACCACGGGGCCGAGCCGGTGAAGACCGGTGGCAAGGTTGGGATCGTCGCCGCGGGAACATCGGATGTGCCTGTCGCTCGGGAAGCCACCATTATGATGGCAGAGATGGGATGCGAAGTTGTCGCGGTCAACGACGTGGGCGTTGCGGGCCTGCACCGTCTCGTTGTTCCCCTGGAAACGATGATCGAGGCGGGAGTTTCAGTTGTTGTCGTCGTCGCCGGAATGGACGGAGCGCTGCCTTCCGTTGTGGCGGGTCTCGTGTCGCTCCCGGTAATCGGCCTGCCAACCTCGGTCGGATATGGGTTTGGCGGGGGAGGAGAGGCAGCGCTCGGGGCAATGCTTCAGACGTGCGTGCCGGGACTTGTTGTCGTGAACATCGACAATGGGATCGGCGCCGGTGCGACGGCAGCGCTCATCGCCAACGCTGTGGCGGCAGCCTCCCACTGACGGACAAGCTGTTGCCTATTGGTTCCTAGCCGTGCGCTACCAGCCTTCAGCTCATAGGTCGCGGCAGCCTGCCGGCGGCGAGAGCAAAGGCCCGCCTATGGCGCACTGCCGGTTCGGTACGTTACGCCGCGTTCGGGCGAACGGTTATGGTGGGACCAACTGCCCTCCGAGGTCGGCGGGGTTGGTGGGGCTGTTGAACGACATACTGGGAGCGTCTATCCGAAATCCGCGTCGCGGAGGACCTGGGTAGCGGCTGCCCGGGGAGTGATGGCTCGATCCATTACGGCTCGCAGCGCTTGCTTCGCCACATGGGACGGCTCTTCCGAGGAGGCCTCTTCAACCGCCCTGTGGAGTGCCGCCTGGATCTCGGTCCACGCTCGCCTCCTGTTGCGCTCCGCCCAGCCGTCTCCGCGCAGGAGATGCTCTCGATGCGCAGTGATACGTTCGACGAGCCGTTCCACACCTTCGCCCCGGCTGGCATCCACCAGCACCACGGGCGGGCTCCACGCCGTATCGACCGGCCTCGTCTCTCGGCCCTGCTCGAGCATGGTCGTCAGCACATGTTGTAATTGCTGAGCACCAGGGAAATCAGACTTCGTTACTACAAAAATGTCCGCGATCTCCAGTATCCCGGCCTTGATCGCTTGGATGTCATCGCCAGTGCCGGGCGATTGCAGAACGAGGGACGTATGGGCGAGCTTCGATATTTCGACCTCGCCCTGCCCGACACCGACTGTCTCCACCAGAATAGGGTCGTAGCCGGTGGCGTCGAAGAGGTGGATAAGATCTCCAGTCGTTGCGGAGAGCCCGCCGTGGTGGCCGCGAGCGGCGACGCTTCGGACGAACACCTGGTCGTCGGCGTACTGGTCCAGCATGCGAATGCGATCGCCCAGCGTCGCGCCCCCCGATAGAGGGCTCGACGGATCAATGGCGATCACCGCTACTCGTCGCTGGTCGCGCCGGAACTCCGCGACCAGCTTATTGGCCAAGGTGCTCTTCCCAACGCCGGGCGAACCAGTGACGCCGACGACATGGGCATTGCCGGTCAATGAGTAGAGCCGTTCTATCGCCGTGCGGCCCGTGGTGTCGTGGTCTTCAACATGAGTCGCGAGACGGGCC
This sequence comes from Thermomicrobiales bacterium, assembly GCA_035936495.1. Taxonomy (GTDB): domain Bacteria; phylum Chloroflexota; class Chloroflexia; order Thermomicrobiales; family UBA6265; genus DASYWB01. The sequence goes on along the minus strand of DASYWB010000068.1, from coordinate 7,059 downwards.
AGTGCGCGCGCCTCGCCCGCCAAAGCTCGGTCGACCAGATCCATCCTAGAGCTCTTCGGCCCGCATGGGAGCGTGGTCGCGGATGAAGTCAATCGCGGTCTGTAGTCGCGTTCCCGGTCCGAACACGGCCGCGACCCCCAGGTCATGGATGGCTTGACGGTCCTCGTCGGGAATGGTGCCGCCAGCGACGACGAGCACATCGTCGATGCCTCTTGTCTTGAGTTCGGCCATGATCCTCGGGAAGATGTCCAGATGAGCGCCTGACAGGATGCTGAGTCCAATCACATCGACATCCTCTTGTAGGGCGGCGCTCGCGATCATCTCTGGCGTCTGGAAGAGCCCCGTGTAGATGACTTCGAACCCCGCGTCGCGGAGGGCGCGGGCCATCACCTTAGCGCCCCGGTCGTGTCCATCGAGACCCGGTTTCGCGATCAGTACACGTATTCGCCGCTCCGCGGAATCAGGCATCGCCGGCAATCCTCACCTGTCGTACTCGAAGAAGCCGCGACCAGCTTTGCGACCGACACGGCCGGCCGCGACCATCCGTCGCAAGAGCGGGGCGGGGCGGTACTTATCGTCCCCGAAATCGTGATGCAGGACCTCAAGGATCTGCAGGCAAACATCGAGGCCGATGAGGTCGGCCAGGGCCAGGGGGCCGATCGGGTGGTTCATCCCCAACTTCATCACGGCGTCGATCGAGTCCCTATCGGCGACGCCGTCACTCAGACAAAAGATCGCCTCGTTGATCATCGGCATCAAGATCCGGTTGGCTACGAACCCCGGCGCGTCTCGCACTACGACCGCCGTCTTGCCGACCTCCTCGGCAAGTGACCGGCAGCGCTCGACGGTGTTTTCCGACGTCTGGATCCCTTGGACGATCTCCACGAGCGGGAGAACGGCGACCGGGTTGAAGAAGTGCAGGCCTACGACTCGCTCCGGCTCAACGGTGACCGCGGCCAACTCTGTGATCGAGATGGAGGAGGTGTTGGACGCCAACACCGCCCCGCTTGGTGCCAGATCGGAGAGCCGACGGAAGAGCGCCAGCTTGGCGCTACGGTCCTCGAAGATGGCTTCGATGATCAGATCGGCCGTCCCTGCCGCGTGTTCCAGCTCCGCCTCGATCTGGAGCCGTGATCGCGCCTCAGTCACATCAGGTTCGCTAGCCCGGCCTTTGCTGACATCTCGTTGCCAAGCCTTCTCGATTCGGCCGACACCGGCCGAGACCGCCCCGGGCATCGGATCGACGAGCGTCGTCCGCCAGCCGGCCATCGCGAAGAGCTGAGCGATCCCGCTACCCATCGTTCCGGCTCCGACCACCGTGATCTGTTTCCGAGCTCCCTGGCCACTCGCTGATGACGAGGGATTCGCGTTTCGCATTCAGTCATCCTTTCGGCCGGGGAGAGGAGAACTCAATTGCAGTTACGGTAGACGAGGCGCGGCCGCGATGATGCTCGCTGAGCCGTTGATCTGGTTCATGGCAGCGGTAATCCCGTCGGTAACCCACCGCTCAACGGCATCGGCCGCGGAAACAACCACCTGATCCAGGTCGCGCTCCTCATCGGTCGAGAACCGGGCCAGGACATGTGCCCGCGTCTCCGCATTGCCCCGGCCAATTCCGATCTTCAACCGTGGGACGTTATTGGTACCGAGCTGTTCGATGATCGACGCCATCCCATTGTGGCCCCCCGCCGATCCTCGCGCACGCATACGGAGTTGACCGTAGGGCAAATCGAGGTCATCGTGAACGATAAGGACGTCGTCGAGATCAGCGTGATACCAGTTACGCACCTCTCTCACCGCATGCCCGCTCAGGTTCATATAGGTTTGAGGCTTCACCAAGACCAGCTTCTCTCCCTCGAACGAAGCCGTTGCGACCTCCGCCCTGAAGCGCCGTTTGAACGGCTCGGCCCCGTGGCGGCGGGCCAGCCGGTCGACGACCACAAAGCCTATATTATGGCGCGTGTTAGCATATTCTCGCCCCGGGTTGCCTAGGCCAACAACGATCCTCATCTGCCGCTGTCCGTCCTTCCTGAAGAGCGTTCCCAGCCGGGGTGAATGGTATACTTCGGCATTGATTCTACTCGTCATCCCAGGGCCCCTGCACGGTCGGATCGGAACGACACAATGAATTTCTTTGGAATCGGCGGCCCAGAAATGCTGATTATCGCGGTGGCCGCGCTCATTATTTTTGGCCCCGGCAAGCTCCCTGAGGTGGCTGGCCAGGCCGGACGTGCCGTTCGGGACTTTCGCCGTATGACGTCTGACCTAACGGGCGAATTCGAAAAGAGCCTCAACGAGTCGGGCGCGGGTGATCTGAAGAAGACCATCGATAAAGAGCTCAAGGGGATGCGGGGCCAAGTGGAGAGCGTCGGCAAGAGCGTCGAACGCGATCTCAACAAGGGTGGCAAGAAGGGATCCTCCTCCGTCAAGGCGGCTGGCAAGGGGACCGGAACGGGAACGAAGGCCAGCTCGACGGTGAAGAAGGCGGCCAGTACGCCCCCAAAGAGCGGAAGCAGCACCGCCCGTGCCGTGGCCTCGGGCACGTCGTCCTCGGTGAAGAAGACTCAGCCGGCCAAGACGACGGCGGCTCCCGTCGAGCTGAAGGCAACCAAGGCTAACCCGCTTGCCGATGTCTCATTCATGGACCTCGATGAGGGAGTGGAGCCGGGCACGTCCGCCGTCACCAAGCCGAGGACGGCGACCCCGAGTGGAGGCAGCAAGGGCAGTGGGGCGGCTCCGAGCCCCGCCATCGCCCGGGCGCGGGAGCGCCGGGCCGGGGCCGGCTATCATCGTGCTCGCATCTAGCGGGGCGGCATGGTGATATCACCGACCACGCTCACGGCGGCAGCGCCCTCGCTCGGGTTTCACCTCGCCAACACGTCTTCCGGCTCGTGGGCACGGCGCGGTGAGCTCTCGACGAGGCGGGGGGCGGTACCGACGCCGGCGTTCATGCCGGTTGGCACTCAGGCCACGGTGAAGACGCTTCACCCCGACGAAGTCGCCTCGTCGGGTGCGTCAATCCTCCTGTGCAACACCTACCATATGATGCTCCGCCCCGGCGTTGAGCTGGTCGAGGAGCTAGGGGGACTCCACCGGTTCATGGGCTGGACGGGCCCGATCCTGACCGACAGCGGCGGCTTCCAGGTCTTCAGCCTAGCGGACCGCCGGAAGATCGACGAGCAGGGAGTCTCCTTCCGTTCCCATATCGATGGCAGCGTTCACCATCTGTCGCCGGAGTACGCGGTTGAGCTGCAGCTGCGATTCGGGTCCGACATCATCATGGCTCTTGACCACGTGGTGGGACTTCCGAGCGATCCGAGCTCGGTTCGGTCCGCAACAGAACGCACCCACCGGTGGCTCTCGCGCTGTGTCGACGCCTTCCACGTTAACGGTGGCCCGGAGCGCGGAGCGTCCCTCTTCGGCATCTGCCAAGGAGGGATGGACCCCGACATGCGGCGGCACTCGGCCTCCGTGGTCGCCGAGGCGGACGTTGCGGGTTGCGCCATCGGGGGCCTCAGCGTGGGTGAGCCAAAGCACGTCATGGCCGAGATGCTGGAGGTAACGATCCCGTATCTTCCGCCTGGCAAGCCGCGTTATCTCATGGGCGTGGGTTCTCCCGAGGACCTCTGGGACGGCGTCGCCCGCGGGGTGGACCTCTTTGACTGCGTCCTGCCGACACGCCTGGCTCGTAACGCGGCGCTCTTCACCCCGGAGGGACGTATCAACCTCCGGGCGGCACGCTGGCGGCGGGAGCAGGGGCCGGTCGATCCCAGTTGCGACTGCCGGCTCTGCCAGGGGTTCTCCACCGCCTATCTCCATCATCTGTTTCGCGCGGGGGAGGTATTGGCCCTGCGACTGGCGAGTGAACATAATCTTCGTTTTCTCGGGCGACAGATGGAACGGATCCGGGCGTCGATAGAGCGGGGGAGTTTTGAAGTAGCGCACGCGGCATTCGATGCGGAATACCAACCTGTCCGTTGCGTCTGACGACGTGAGCATGTCTGAACTGCGGCACCCGCCGGGTCCGAGAGCGAGGTCCACGTGGCAGAGAGCGACGAGCCGGTAAGCGAGACGGGAACAAGCATCTATGTCCCGGAGTTCGATCCTGAGGCGTGCGGCGCGGTCGCCGTCGGTGTCGACCTAATCGAGGTTGCGCGCATCGAGCGCGCGCTGTCAGACTTTGGGGACCGGTTCCTGCGACGCATCTATACTGAGCGGGAACGCGAGCGGTACGCGGGTCGGATCTCAGAGCTGGCGGCGCGCTTTGCCGCGAAGGAAGCGACATCCAAAGCGCTCGGGCTCGGCATTCGCGGCATTCATTGGCGGGAGATGGAGATCTTATCCAACGGCCGTGGCAAGCCGGTCCTCATCCTGCACGCGCGGGCGGCCGACCGTGCGAGATTGCTGGGCTTGAACCATTTCAGCGTGTCTCTGACCCACTCCCGGACGGACGCCATGGCGTTCGTCGTTGCAACGCGAGAATCGATCAACGAGAGCGGCAAGAGCGATCAAGGAGTTTTCATTGAGTGAGCGGACACTAGACCCGGAACCAAGCGTTGCTCATCCCCCGATGGGAGAAGGCATTGAACAGCTCTCCGCGAGCATGGCACGACGTATCCTCCCGGTTCGTCAGCCCGGAGCTCACAAGTGGGGTGTGGGTGCGCTCCTGATTATCGGCGGCTCGCCCGTCTACGTGGGGGCGGTTGCCCTAGCGGCGATGGCGGCGCAGCGGTCGGGTGCTGGAATCGTTCAATTGGCGGTGCCACGAGGCATTATCGCGCCGCTCGTATCGCTGGTGCCGGAGGCGACGTACGTCCCCTTGCGTGAGAGCGAATCGGCGGGGGGAGCCCGCGCGGCCGCTTCCCTGATTGCCGAGAAGACCGAGCGAACCACGGCGATGTTGATAGGGCCGGGCCTTGGGCAAGATGCGGCCGCCGACGGGCTCTTGCGGGCGCTCTTCGGAGCTCCCGGAACGATCAGCTCGATCGGGTTTGGCGTTGCTGCCAACAATGGGCGGAAAGATGACACGGCAACTGCCCACGGGCGTCATCACCCTGCCGGGCGAAGCGGAAAGGCAACCGTCATTGACGCCGATGGGTTGAATTGGCTCGCGGGTCAGCCGGACTGGCCGGGGCTATTAACGCCCAGAAGCACGGTGCTGACTCCCCATCCCGGCGAGATGGCTCGTCTGCTTAAGAAGGAGACCGCCGAGATTGTCGAGGACCCAATTGCCGCTGTCCGCGAAGCGGCCCTCCTCGCGAAGCAGGTCGTTGTGCTCAAGTACGGCTATACGGCCGTCTCGAACGGTGAACGGACGTTCGTCGCGCCGGCGGCCCCATCCTCCCTCGCATCGGCGGGAACCGGCGACGTGCTGGCGGGGTCTATCGCGGGATTTCTGGCGCAAGGCATGGAGCCGCTCGAGGCCGCGAGCCTGGCCGTTTATCTCGGGTGTCAGGCGGCGCTCCGCCTACAGGCCCAGTTCGGCACGTTGGGGCTCGTCGCGAGCGACCTGCCGCATGCGATTGCGGAGGAAATCGCGAGACTCGAAAGTGCGGCAAAGAGCGATGGATAGCCCTCGCCCCTCCGCCAATGCCCAGCGACCAGATGTCTTAGCGGAGACCGACGGTGACCCAACCGTGCGCCAGATCATGCGTGCCGATGTGCCGGTCGTCGAGCCGTCCACCCCAATAGCGGCCGTCGCGCAGACTATGGCGGAATCGGGACTGCCTGGTATCCCAGTGGTCGAGGATGGCCAACTTGTCGGCATCATCACCGAGACCGACATCATCTCGAGGGAGGCGGCGGTAGACGTTCCGCCAGTTATCCCATTTCTCGATGCATTCATCGTGGCCGACGGTGGCCGTGACTTCGATGAGGAGATGCGACGAGTCCTGGCGACGACGGCTGGGGAGCTGATGACCTCGCCGGTCTACAGCATCCGGGATGTCGCGACCTTGACGGAAACGGCGACCCTCATGACCGAGCGGGGAATCGGAACGGTGCCAGTCGTCTCGCGCGACGGCACAATCGTGGGTATCGTGACGCGGGCTGACCTGGTCCGCATCATCGCGAAGCTAGAGCAGTAGTGACGGGTGGCCGAACCCGACCGATGGCCAGAGCCGGGTCGTTTCCTGGTATCCATATCAAACGACGCGTGACGAGCAGGCAATGGCGCAACCACCCATGAACCCGGACGATCCACGAGGATGGGGAAGACCTACTTGGGCCGAGGTCGATCTCGACCGGGTTGCTGGGAACGTGCGTGCCGTGCGCCGCATAGTGGGCGAACGCTGCAAGATCATGGCGGTCGTCAAGGCCAATGGCTATGGTCACGGTGCCGAGATGATCGCCGAGACCGCGCTGGAGGCCGGAGCTGACTCGCTCGCGGTCGCGACCGTTGACGAGGGAATCGTCTTACGGACGGCAGGCGTCACCGCGCCGATCTTGATACTGAGTCCTATCTCGCCGGGAGAAATCCCTCGCTCGCTGCGCGAGACATTGAGCCTCACGGTCTCAAACGAGGCGACGGCGAAGCTAATCGCGGCGGAGGCAGAGCGGCTGGGGAGCCATCCTACGCCGGTCCACCTCAAGCTCGATTCGGGAATGCGGCGGTTTGGCGGCAATCTGGAAGAAGTGTTGGGCGCCGCCCGCTTTGTCAAACGCGCTCAAAGCCTGCGCCTCGCGGGCCTCTTCACGCACTTCGCCGACGCGGACGCGGAGGATCGGGCGTTCACGGATGCCCAAATGTCTTCGCTTGGCGAGTGCGTCTCTATCCTTGCTGACCATGGCATCGCTCCCGACGCGGTCCACGCGTCGAACAGCGCCGCGTTGCTCAGAGACCGCCGGTATCATCTGGATATGGTCCGGCTCGGAATCACCCTCTACGGGTTGCCACCATCGTTGGATTTCCGGCTACCCGACGAAATTCAACCGGTTATGTCGGTTGTCTCCACCGTGGCGCACACGATGGTCCTCAAACCCGGCGACACCGTGAGCTATGGACGGACGTACCGTGCTACGGCCGAGGAGCGCGCCGCGCTCGTCCCTATCGGCTACGCG
>DASYWB010000067.1:0-3802 GCA_035936495.1 Thermomicrobiales bacterium | reverse complement strand
CAGCTATTCATGGAATCAGGTCGGGGGTCCACGGTCTCATTGAGCGATAATTCCGCGCTGAGCCCAACCTTCACCGTTCCCAACGTCGGTCCCGCCGGGGAAACGCTGACGTTTGAGCTGACCGTGAATGACGATGACCTGAGCACGACGGCAAGTGTCAATATCGTCGTGACCAATTTGAATCAAGCGCCGGTCGCCTCGGCTGGCCTCGACCAATCCGTCGGCGAGGGCGACACGGTCGCGCTGGATGGCAGCGGTAGCTCCGACCCGGATGGTGACATACTTTCCTACGCGTGGCTCCAGACTGGTGGCAGTCTGGTTTCACTCAGCGATGCGTCGGCGGGCTCGCCGAGCTTCGTCGCGCCGCTCGTCAGTCCACTCGGGGAGACGCTCACCTTCCAGCTCACGGCCAGCGATGGTGACGCGAGCAGCACGGCCAGCGTGAACATCGTGGTCGCGAACATCAACCAGGCACCAATCGCCGACGCTGGGATCGATCAGAATGTGAACGAGGGTGCCTCGGTCGGTCTGGATGGGAGCGCCAGTAGTGATCCAGACGGAGACCCAATCAGCTACGCATGGCTCCAGACAGGGGGAAGCCCGGTCGCGTTGAGCGATCCGTCCGGGCCGACACCCACCTTCACCGCACCACCGGTTGGACCTGCTGGGGAGACGCTGAGCTTCGAGCTGACGGTCAGTGACGGCGCGCTCAGCGCGATCGCGAGCGTTGACGTGATCGTGCTCGATGTCGAGACGGTCTATGGTATCTGCACGCTCTACGACGAGACGAAGCCGGTCAAGGCGGGGGCGACCAAGCCGATCAAGCTCCAGCTCTGCGACGCCGCGGGGAATAACCTCTCCGATCCGTCGCTCGTCCTGCACGTCATCGATCTCGTCAACGTCGACCGCACGGTCAGCACGGCGCCAGTCGAGGATGCGGGGAACGCGAACCCGGACTCTGACTTCCGGTACGACGCATCGCTCGCCGGCTACATCTTCAACCTGAGCACGGCCGGGCTTACGCAGGGCACCTGGGTGGTCCAGATCACGGTCAACGGTGGACAGAACGTCTACGAGGCGACGTTCAACGTGAAGTAGCCGTCATCGGCGGGCGGTGCTTGTGCAGGAGGGCGCAGCGGGAGTCTGATTCCCGCTGCCCCTTCCCGCGCCGGAGCGTACGCAAGTCGCGGGGCAACCCAGGCCCACGAATCACAAGCTTTCCCCGGTCACGATTCAGGGCGGGACAGACCTTAAAGGTGATTCGATGACCATCACGATCATCAGCATCAGCCGGGACGAGGTGGTGAACAGCCTTGGTGATGGTGATGCCGCCGTCAAGGCAACGATGGACGGAGGCGGCCAGCCCGGGTGTGCGGGAAAGGGCATGGCCTGATCTACCGGATGATCTTCGACGACGATGGCAACAGGCGGACGTGTCAGGGAACGGTGAGTATTGGCGCGTGGGAGAGCACGCGGATCTGAGCCGTTGATGATCGACCGCCTTCCGGCGCAGTCAGTGCCTAGCAAAACAGAAGATAACCGCCTCGCGGTTCTTGGTCAAAGCTCTCGGCAATTCCGGGAGCTTTGACCAGTGTCAGAGCGTAAGCGCGCTGGCGCGGTGCATTCCACACACGAGCATTCACTTGGCGACCGTTGCGACGGCTCATGCTGTTAGCCAGCCCACGAGCTGGTGACGGTCGAGCATCGGCCCCCACTCCTCCACGTTCGTTTCGGCAGCGAGAGCCCGCGTTGGAGTAAGATCACGCGGCGCGGCGAATATCGCGTGATGCGCGGATGGGTTGATGGAAAGGACCAATGAGGCTCTATGGACTGGCTGACGAGCGCCGAGGGCTGGATCGCCCTGCTGACCCTGACATCGCTGGAGATCGTGCTGGGGATCGACAACATCATCTTCATCTCGATCCTGGCGGACCGGCTACCGCAGAGCCAACAGGCACGGGCGCGGAGCGTCGGGCTGAGCCTGGCGATGTTCATGCGCATCGCGTTGCTGCTTTCCATCACCTGGGTGATTGGGCTGACCGAGCCACTCTTTGGGCTGCTGGGCCAGGAGTTGTCCGGCCGCGATCTTATCCTGATCTTCGGGGGCCTCTTCCTCTTGACGAAGGCCACCTACGAGGTCCATGAGAAGCTAGAGGGGAAGGAAGAGGATGGTGCAGGAGGAGGCAGGAAGGCCGCCTCGTTTGCCAGCGTCATCGTCCAGATTCTCCTGCTCGACATCGTCTTTTCGCTCGACTCGGTGATTACCGCGGTCGGCATGGCCGACGAGGTCAGCATCATGATCGCGGCGGTCGTGATCGCGATCGGCGTGATGCTCGTCTCGGCGGCGGCGATTAGCGACTTCGTCAATAAGCACCCGACGGTCAAGATGCTGGCCCTCAGCTTCCTGCTTCTCATCGGGATGTCGCTCGTCGCCGAGGGGTGGGACCAGCACATTCCGAAGGGGTACATCTACTTCGCGATGGGGTTCTCGGTCCTAGTGGAAATGCTCAATCTCCGCGTTCGCCATGCCACCGGCAAGCCCGTCGAGCTCCGGTCAGCCTATACCAAAGAGAAAGAGGATCGAGGCGCCGTTCCGCCGCCAACTCCCCGTGAGCGAGCCGGCAAGCCGGTGTGACATCCGTCTCGAGCTGAACCCACCTCCGGCGTGCCTCGAAGGTGCATTTGACCGTTCTCGATGTCTCCAGGAGTGCTTGATCATATGCCCCGCCCCCTGATGCCGGAAGATTTCGTCTATGGATTCCAGCCCGCGGGCGATCCGCAGCTATCCCCGGATGGTTCCGTGTTGACCTACACGGTGACACGGACCGATGCCGAATCCGGTAAGGCCACCGGCGATATCTGGCGATCCTCCGTCGACGGCTCGGACGCCCGGCCGCTGACTCATGCCAAGCAGGGTATCCGCAACGGTGGCGCCCGCTGGTCGCCGGACGGCGCGGCGATCGCCTTCACCTCGAACCGGAGTGGCAAGAGCGGGATCTATGTCATCCCGGTCGCCGGCGGTGAGGCCCGGGAGCTCACGACCCACGCCCAGGCCGTCCACGACGTGGCCTGGTCGCCGGACGGCAAGCTGCTGACCTATACCACTACCTTTGACCCGGAAAACCCCGACGAGGAAGATCGGCCAGACGGTGCGCCGCCGCCCGTTCGGGTGACGCGGCGCCTGGATTACAAGCAGGACAACCGGGGCTACCTCAACGATGCCCGGCTTCAGGTCTGGCTGGTGGATGTCGCGTCCGGCGACCGCCGGATGGTCACGCGCGACCCGGTCGACCACAACCATCCCCAATGGTCGCCGGATGGCCAGACGTTGGCCGTCAAGATTCCGAACCAGAACGGGATGTGCAGCCAGCTCGGCCTGATCTCGGTGGCGACCGGATCGACCACGCGCATCGGCCGGGAGGAGGGCACTATCGGTGTCTGGTCCTGGTCGCCGGCGGGAGACCGGATCCTCTTCTCCGGCGACACCACGCAGACCTGGCAGACGGACTGGTTCATCTACGATAGCGGCAAGGGGGTGGTCAAGCGTCTCACCGATGATCTCCCCGTGCTGCCGGACGCCGGCTTCCCCACCATCGCGCCGCCGTCCCAGCCTGTCTGGCTCGACGACCGGCGGGCGCTCGTCCATGCCATCCGTGCTGGGTCAAGCGGTCTCTACGAGGTGGACACCAAGAACGGGAAGACGACACTGGTCCACGACTGGCGTGCCAGCCACGGCGGCCTCAGCATGGACGATGAACATCGCTACGTCGTCCAGGGTCACGCCGGCATGGAGTCGATCGGG
>DASYWB010000066.1:0-5490 GCA_035936495.1 Thermomicrobiales bacterium | reverse complement strand
ACTATGACCTCGGTGAGGTTGAAACGCCTGAACCCGTGGTAGCAAGCCCGGTCTGATCCGACCCGGCTCTTCAGATCAAGCGCGGCAGTACGCGTGAGGCAACACATGAGATATCCAAGGGTCGGTCCGAATCGGCCGTCACGGTATATGATGTTCGCTGACATGAAGTCGCTGGATCGTTTGCGTTGATTGCCGACGAGGAGCCGATACGTGCCTGGACTTGAACTCAGCAATCCCGACTGGGGACTGGCGGTCCCTCAACTCATCGTCTTTGGTATGACGCTCCTGCTGCTCTTTCTCGATGCCTTTCTCCCCAGCAGGCATCACTACACCTGGCTCACGGGCATCTCGCTGCTTGGGTACGCGGCGGCGATGGTCTCGCTGGCCTGGCAAGACGGGGTCACCGAGAGCACCTTCTACGGGCTGTTCCGGTCTGACGGGTTAACCGTCTTCCTGTCGGTCATCATCCTCGTCGCGGCGATCTTGACGGTGATGATTTCTGCTAGTTATGTCGAGACCCTGGAAGGCCGGATGCCGCTCGGCGAGTTCTATGTTCTCGTCGCCTTCTCGGTGCTGGGCGCGTTGCTGGTCGCGGCGTCGGGCGATCTCGTCATGATCTTCGTCGGGATCGAGCTCAGCTCGCTGGCAACCTATGTGCTGACCGCGTTCGCCAAGCGGCGATTGACCTCCCTCGAAGGGGCGCTGAAGTACTTCCTCCTCGGCATCTTCGCCAGCGCGATTCTCGCCTACGGGATGGCCTGGATCTATGGCGTCACGGGGTCGACCAATCTTGATGAGATCGCGGTGTCGCTCGCGGTATCGACGGCGGGCGACGAGTTCCTCGATTCCTCGTTGTTGCTCGGGTTGCTGTTGTTGACGGTTGGCCTTGGCTTCAAGATGGCCGCCGTGCCGTTCCACTTCTGGACACCGGATGCCTACGATGGCGCGCCGACGCCGGTGACCGCCTACATGTCGGTGGTGCCCAAAGCGGCCGCCTTCGCCGCGACGGTCCGCATCTTCGTCCAAGGTCTGGCGCCGATGCGAGACGACTGGGTCACATTGCTGGCGGTGCTGGCCCTGATCACGATGGCGTTCGGCAACATCGTTGCCGTCTCGCAGCGTAACATGAAGCGGATGCTGGCCTATTCCTCGATCGCCCACACGGGGTACATGCTGGTCGGGCTGGCCGCCTACCAATCCCAGGGCGGCTTGGGCACGGGGTTCGGGGTCGAAAACGATGACCGGGGCGTCTCTAGCCTGCTCTACTACATCCTCGCCTACACGTTCATGAACATCGGCGCGTTCGCCGTCGTTGCCTGGCTCCAGCACCGGGGCCGGGGAATGACGCTTGATGATTTCAGCGGGCTGGCGCAACTCCATCCGCTGGCAGCGGCGGCGATGACGATCTTCATGGTCTCGCTGATGGGCGTGCCGCCGCTGTTGGGCTTCTACGCGAAGTACTACGTGATCCTGGCCGCGATTGACGCCGACCTGCTCTGGTTAGCCGTCGCGGTGGTCGTCCTCTCCGCGGTCAGCGCGTTCTTCTACTTGCGGGTCGTGGCGGTGATGTATTTCAACGATCCGGAGCGCGAGCCCCGGAACGCGGATACGGGGTTGCTGAACGCCGGCATCGCCGCGATGGTGGTCGCGACGATCGCGCTCGGCCTCTTCTCCGGTCCGATTGTCGACCTTGCCGACAAGTGGGATAACGCGCTCGCGGTCGGCCAGGATGTCGTCGGGAGGCGGTAGTCGGAAGTCGGAAGTCGGAAGTCGGAAGTCGCGGAGAGTGTAGCTTCCCCGCCAGCACGATCTTTCGTCTTTCGTCTTCCAACTCTGGCGTAGCGCATGACTGCCCAAGACCCTGACGAGTTGTTCGATGTGCTGCGGGCTGATGGCAGGCCAACCGGGGTGGCCAAGGCCCGGCACGCGGTCCATCGCGATGGGGATTGGCACCGATCGCTCCATGTCTGGGTGGCTGGAGTTGGCGACGAGGGCGTCCCCTTTCTCATGATGCAGCGGCGGGGGTTCGAGAAGGACACCTGGCCCGGTGCGCTCGATGCGACGGTGGGCGGTCATTTCCGGACCGGCGAGACCCTTGAACAGGTCGTGCGGGAGGTCGAGGAAGAGATCGGCGTCGCCGTGACGCCGCGGAACCTACGCTGGCTCGGAACTCGGGTGAGCGTCAATGACACCCCGTCACTTGGCATCGCGGATCGCGAGTTGCAGGAGGTGTTCCTCCTCCGGGATGACCGGCCACTTGAAACCTACCGGCCGAACGCCGATGAGGTCGAGGCGCTGATCCGCGCATCCCTGCCCACACTCCTGGCGATGTTCGTCGGGGATGCCGAGCAAGCACCAGCATCGATGCTTGAGGCGTCCTCCGGCACTGTTTCGCATGGGCAGGTCACGCGAGATGACTTCGTGGCAGCGATCGATGCCTACTTCTATCGCGTCGCAATCGCTGCTGGGCTGGCATTGCGGGGCGAGCGGCACGTCGCGGTCTAATACAACCAAGACCGACAGTCCATGCTGATGCTCCACATCCGCCGGCGTAAGCAAGTAGCTTGAGTTGCTGTGATAGCACGTGGGAAGACTGCGCGATACATCCTCAAATCGGGCCCGTTGAGAAATAGGGGGAGGTGGCGTGGACCAGGTTGACCCACGCCTCGCAACAGGTATGGCAAGCCTCCGTTTACAGTGACACGTATCGATCCTCCCCGCATCCGGCATGGGCGGATCTCATGGACAATGGCTATGATGGTAGGCGCCTTGTGCGGAGCACGTTGTGCATCAACGCGCTCATGAATCCGCCTCCGACCTGAGGCATGAAAGGCGTGATCAGCGACATCGCCCTGGTCCGTGAGCGTCGCCGCGGACCGGTGTCCGCCAGGCTGACTTTCCTCCAAGCACAGCGATTAGCTCTCCGCGTGTGGGCTTTATGAGCAGCGAATCGAGCATCGAGGTCGGTGGTGTCGATCATGAGTGTCTCCTGATCTGGGCGATCAGCATCACGCGCATCCAGCCCAGATCAATCCAACGGCAGTTGGCTCGGGGTGGCCGTACTTTTGGCCCGTCGGAACCTGAGTAAGAGTGCAGGGCCCATGCTCTCCGCCATATGGTTCAGATTGGCAAAAGGCGTCAACAACACAGGCATGCCCTCTGGCCAGTGTCGATGTCCCGTTTCCGGTGGCTTGAACCTCCTCCAGCCATTGCGATTGGCTCTCTCGGTGCGAGCATTGTGATCGATCAAGACAACATCGACGTAACTGGGGTCAAACATCGTCAAATCCTCATTTGCTGATCGAGATCGGTTGCGGCGCGAAAGCTTGCTCGACTCGGGTGCAGAAGCGCGCCAATCTCTCCTTAGGCCTGTCCATGTTGCTCCGGAGTAGCGCACCACAGTGCCATGGTTGTGCTCAATGCTGGAACTTCCACCCATCTCGACGAGGCAGGTGTTGACAAACATCGTCCAGCCTGAACAACCGTCCGCGAGACTACCTGCCAGCACACCGCACGCTCGGACAGGCCCCACTCCTCGCCCATCGCTACCAAGCATTGCAGGTCGTGGGCATGCAGTGCTCACGCTCCGCCCCCCGCGCTGAGATGACCCGGAGCGGGCTGGTGGCGGGAACCCCGTAGCGGATCGCCGTTCGTTCCAGCGTGGTCCCTGCTTCCAGATCAACCGGTGCATAGGGGTCATACGGGTCGATGTCGGTCTGTCCGCTCACGGGCCCGACGTGACGGGCGAAGTAGTCGTCCAGATCGGTCTCTTGGGCGGCGGCTTGGAACCGGATAACCAGGCCAAGCAGCAGCGCCATGGCGACCATGCTCATCGCCATTACCCTGATCGATATCTTCATCATGATCTCCTCATCCGTTCCTGCAGAGCGCTCCTCGCGCCGTGCCACCCGGCACGGTTCCATCATGGGTTGAGACAAGCTTTAGCGCATCGGAGAAACCTCACGATTCTCGGCAGGCGACGCGGCACGTCACCTAGGTTAAATCTCCTAGATCGCCACGCCGGCAGCTCTTGTGGAGAGGAACCGAGAGCTAGACGATCCCGAGCCGGCGCGCGTCGGCGCCGGCCGCGGACGCGGCGCGGATCGGGCCGGACGGCCAGCCGGAGACGGCGATCGTGGAGTGGGTGGCCCCGCCCCACTTCTTCCGGCAGGGCGCCGTGATCGTCCTCTACGTGGGTGAGGACCCAGCCGTCCTCGACCTGCTGGAGGAGCTGCTGGGGGCCCAGTTCGCCGGCGCGTAGCCGCTTCCCGTGGGCCAACGGAATCCATGCACAAGGACCCGACCGCTGGTCGGTCGTCCGCATGACACAACGCGAATCATCAGTCACACAACGGAGAAAGCCTATGTATCGTCCAATTAGGTTGCTATTCGCGTTCGTCCTCGCCGCCCTGGTCGCCTCGCCGGCCGCCGAGCCCGGGCTTGCCGCGCAGGCAGCCAGCTTCCCCATCGGGGACCGGGTGATGGTGGACGCCGACTGGCTCAACGTGCGGGCGGAGCCGGGGCTCGACGAAGCGATCGTCAACGTGCTGCCGTTCGGCTTCCAGGCGTTCTTCACCGGGGGCCGGTGAGCGCCGACGGCTACACCTGGTACCAACCCGACGCCATGGGGCAGACGCTCGGCTGGGTGGCCGACGAGTTCCTCGTCGACATCTAAATCTACAGCCGAGCCAGGGCGACCATCCGAGGTGCTGCCGGAAGGTGGCATGGTGTCCTGGCTCCGCGAGAAGGGCGCTCCCTGACAGACGACCGTGACCAGCACCAGGGAGTGCGCCTGATCCCCACAGCGCTGGCCGGCACAGGGTTCGCCTATCCGACGGTCACCCATCTCCCATGACGAGTCTCGCAGCGGTGCGCCGGGGCCCACCTCATGGTCGGGCCGGTCAGCCGTCCCTGAGAAGGACGATGCATGAAGGCGCATCGGTGGCGCCCGCGCACGGTCTAGGCGTGCGCCGGCCGGAGGACCCCGTGGAGGGACCGGATCACGGCCGTCAGCCGGCCCCGGCGCGCGGTCGCCGTCGGCACGCGGGCGACCGACGGAGCAAATCGAGACCGCTTGAGCGCCTCAAGCAGTGGCGCCCGGCGCTCGGCGCGCTGCAATGCCAGCATGCGTTCGACCTCGAGGCCGGCGGCGCGGGTGTCGAGGTGATGAGAGGACAGCATGGTGCACTCCTTCCGTGGTGGCTCGTCGCTCCTCGCGCCACGGCAGGCGCAGGGCGGCTCTCGTCCTAGCGGATGACCGGGTTCTGCACGTCCTGAGCCGGTGCCACTCCGCCCGTCGTCTGGTAGCAGCCGTCGGCCTTGCCCGGCGTGCCGGCATCTGGACCGTGGTGGGCCGTCTCCAGCCCATAGGCTGCCGGGTCACCGCCGCACGAGACGCCATTGAAGAACCGCTCGTGGTTTTGGCGGTGGGCGATTACTTGGGTGCCGCCGGGAGTGACGACCTGGTGGGGGTGAGCCGCTACGCTACTG
>DASYWB010000065.1:0-4119 GCA_035936495.1 Thermomicrobiales bacterium | reverse complement strand
TCAAGACCTCTTCGACACCGCCCTCGCCCGCATCATCGCCCAAGCCGCCGCCCAACAGGGACTAGACGACGAGATCGGTGCCGTTCGCTACGCGCTCGCCCGCCTCCTCGCTGAGGAACGGGACGCCAGCCGCCTCGCTCTCGGGGTCGCTCGCCTCACCCGTGCCGCCGTCGCCGCCTCGTGCGAACGCCGCGAATCACGCCAAGAGCAGCCCGACCCGCTTACCGAGGCCATGAGCCGCATCCTCGCCGACCTCGACGCCGAGAAAGACACCGCCGAGCAGGGGCCAGAATCTACCAGTCTCGTTCCTCTCCGCTACCCAACACCCGGGGAACGATCCATTGGCTAATGGCCGAGCCGTCGGCCCGATGAGCAACCAACCACCCGGCCCTCGGTCCGCCCTCAGCCGGCTTGGATCGGGTGCCGCCCCACGCTGGCGCCCGGCGTCACGAAGGCCAGTGGCGCCGCCTACGACCACTCAGTCACCCGCACCCCATCGACGCCCTTCTCACGGAGCGCGGCGGCCACCCCGTTGCGTCCTTTCCATCACCCGGATTCCGCATTACGGACACGCCACCTTTCGGTTCCTTCACTCACAGCGCGGCCCGATCCAAGATCTCCCGCGTCGCCTCAATTGCGGCGGGCAACGCCTCGCCCTCGGAGGCGGTTGTCCCGATACGCAGCAAGAACGGTCCCTGCTGGACGTAGAGGGCGCCGATCTCGCCACCCTCGATCTGACTGACCAAGCCACGGGCCGTCTCGCCGATATCGCCGACCTCGGCGGCCTCGAAACCGCTGCTGGCCATCAGGTCATCGGCGAAGTAGGTGAGGGCCGCTTGCGCCGCGTCCGCGCTCCCGAATTGATGGATGCTGATGTAGAGGAAGGTCAGGTTGTTCTCGGGCGGCTCCGCGCCTTCCGAGAGCTCAAACGTGCGCGAGGCGTTCTCCACCCATCCCCAGGTCTCGAGCTGCACCGCGGCATCCTCGGGATCGCTGAATCCCGTGACAACCTCGTCAATCGTCGTTAACCTCGCCTCGTCGGTCGTCACCAAACCGGCAGGGACATCTTCTTCGGTCGGCAGCAAATCCACGGCGGTTGTCTCCCCGAACACATCCGCACCGCCGGCTTGAGGTTCCGTTGGCGCCACCGTCGTGGTAGTGACTCCGGCTTCCTCCCCGGCTTCCGTCGGCGCGGCCGCTACCGTCGGCGTTGGAGGGAGCTCAGTCGGTGCCGCGGGCGGGTCCTGCCGCGTTGGAGCAGGAGCCGGGGTGGCCGCGCCGGCTACTTGGGTTTGCAGATCGGCGATCAGCGCCAACTCGGCCTCGCGCGTCGCGGTCGGCGCCGCCCCGACCGCCTCGAGGTCATCCTCGCCGTCGTCGGAGCCGAGCCACGCGACGGTCGCGATCGTCGCCACGAGCAGGAGGGCAATCACGGCCATCGCCGTCAGAGCCGCGAGCAAGAGCCCTCTCGAGTGCCGCCTCGGCCTGGGCACCGGCCCCACGTCCGTGGGAGCCGGGCGGAGGTTGATCGGGTCGCCAGTCGGCGGGACTCGTGCCACCGGCCCATAGTCCGGGCGGAAGGTGGAGACCGCCTCGGGCGTAGCGTCCGCTGCCGGCTCCGCCGCGTCACCCGCGGCCGCCTCGCGTGGCGTTTCACCCGTCCTCGGCTGAGATGGTCTCGGCTCCATACGTTCCCGTGCTCCTACGCCTGGGCGGTCTCATGCGCGATAGCAATGATTGATGTGTGGTGGGGCGCCGGCTCACTCCACGCGGTGAGAAGGCGCCTCACCGGTGAGCATTTTTCGACGTCGCGTGCCGCCAGTATACGCAACCGCCCACGAAGCGAATCGAGACCAGGCAACGCTCTACCGAGGCCAAGATCTGACGGCGTTCGCCGGGTCCGCGAGATCCTCGGCCGTCATGCCGAACACCAGCACGTCGTGATGTCGCCCCCGGGTGAAGACCATCCGCCGTAACCGTCCCTCACGCTGGAATCCTAACCGCTCGTGCAGCTTAATCGACGCCCCATTGAACTCATAGACGTTCACGGTGACTTTCCCATAGCCCAGCTCTTCGAAGAAATAGTGGAGCACGAGCCGGATCGCCTCTGAGGCGTAACCCTGCCGCCAGTGGTCCCGCGCGATGGCGACGCCATAGCTGAAGGTACCGTTCCGACGGTCACAGGTATGCGTCAGGATGGTCCCGACTGGCGTCTCATCCAGACGTTCGATCACCCAACGGTAGCCATCGTCCTTTGGCTCAGCGGTGGCAGTCTCCGCGGTCCAGCGCCGGGTTGCTTCGGGAGAACGGGGGAACGCGATCCATGACCCACTTCGGCCCATCTCGTCGTCCTGGTCCCACGCGTTGAACGTCTCCCAATCCGACTCGCGAACAGCACGCAGCCGGACCCGTTCCCCCTGCCAGACGCTTCGCGGTCGGTCGTTCACGCGCACATGCTCCCATCCCGCCGTAAGCCTCGCGACCACCCGTCTCCAGACGGACACAGGGATCGTACCCACGGCCCGGTCGGGAGACAATTCACGCGGCGGCCTCGACGAATCTAACGCCGGAGGAGCTCCAGGCGTTTCACGACGATGGCGACCTCATCTTCCGGAGGCTATTCGAGGCTGAGGAGCTGCTCACCGCACATCCATTTATCATCACATTCGCCCACTCGGCCGCCAAGATGGCTTCGGGGCACCGCTCGATCCTGATGGCGGACCGCCAAGAGGTCATCAGCGCCGCCGACGCCGGCGGCCTGTGAGGCACTAGCGACATCGGCATTCATGAGCAACAGCGCATCGGGAGAGCAAAGGAGCTCAGACAGGGGAGGCGATTCGTTCGCCAGCGAGCCTTGGTGTTCCCGCCTCACGAGCCTGTATCTCAAGCTCATAACCAAGCGCACGCAGATAGCGCTGGATCGTATCGAGCCGGGGATTACTACCCGGTTGCTCCAGCCGGCTCACGGCTTGTTGCTGGATCCCAGCGAGCCGCGCCGCGGCTGCCTGGCTCAGACCACGGCTCTCGCGAGCGCGGTAAAGGAATACTGCAATGTCGATAGCGGCGTCGGCCAAAGCCAGCTCTTCTTGCTCAGCTTCGCTGAGCGTTGAGATATAAGCGTCGAGGTCATCAACCTGATGCTGATGATCAAACGTATCAGTGATCTCTAGAGGGGCGGCGGACACATTAGCTCCTTCCTCCGCTTTTCGGCTCCCGCTACGGATACCTTCTTTCCCAATCGGCCTTGACCCGCTCGGCCTTCGCCAACTCGCTCTGGTCCAACTGTTGCGATTTCTTGATATATCCATTCGTGCAGACAATTTCTTGATTTGGTCGGAAGAAGGAAAAACACCCTCGCAATGTTCCGGTCACCCACCCGGAGCTCAAAGATTCCTAGCGAACTCGTGACGGATTATGTGAGCGGCGGCCCATGAAACTCCTGACGGCGTAGTTTGTTTAGACCAGCGATAAGGAGTCGGTGCAGTGTCTGATTCTCACCTCTCAGTGAATCTAACAGCTCCCTAACTGGCTTTGGGCCGGCCGCTGTTTCGTAAAACTCGACGCGAAGTTCCACCAAGCCCTCCGTACAACATATTCGTTGTGGGGCGGGCATTGAGAACGCACCAGCGCACCGCGTCCAGAGTCACGTTCTTAACGTCTACATGGCGGTTTAGAGCGTCTTTCAAAACCGGCACGAGTCCTGCGGGGCGGGGGCAGGAGGTGGATCGTGGCCAAGCCGCTGCTGCCGGACGAGTTGTGGGAGATCGTCGAACCGCTGTTGCCGCCCGCGCCGCCGAAACCGAAGGGCGGGCGTCCTCGCGTGCCGGACCGGGCCTGCCTGACCGGCATCCTCTTCGTGCTGCGCAGCGGCATCCCCTGGGAGATGCTGCCACGCGAGCTCGGGTGGGGCAGCGGGATGACGTGTTGGCGCCGCCTGCGCGATTGGCAAACGGACGGGGTCTGGGACCGAATCCACTGGGCGCTACTCGACCGTCTCGGCGAGGCCGACAAGCTCGATTGGAGCCGGGCAGCGCTCGACGCGGCGAGCGTCCCGGCAAAAAGGGGAGCGTGGCGGTGGGACCGAACCCGATCGATCGCGGCAAAGGCGGCACCAAGCGC
>DASYWB010000064.1:0-6357 GCA_035936495.1 Thermomicrobiales bacterium | reverse complement strand
GGTCCGAGTCGCCGAGCTTTAGGCCCAATCGTGGTTCAATTGGCCCTGCATGGATCACTGCCATGCTTCAACAAAATAGTGGAGGAACGATGCAACGCGCGAATGTCGGCGTCATTGGCCTAGGGGAGGTCGCGCAGATCGTCCATCTCCCGATCTTGGAGGCGCTCTCGGATCGGTATCGCATCGCCGCACTCTGTGACGTCTCGCCGACCCTGCTGCACACCATGGGGGATCGCTATCAGGTCGATCAGCGCTATACCGACGCGGTCGCATTGACCGAGCAAGCGGACCTCGATGCCGTCTTCGTACTCAATAGTGACGAATACCATGCCGACTGCGTGGTTGCCACGGTGAGAAACGGAAAGCATGTCCTCGTCGAGAAGCCGATGTGCCTGACACCACGCGAGGCCGAGGAGATAATCGCGGCGAGGGACGAGGCCGGCGTCCAGGTGATGGTGGCCTACATGCGACGATTTGCCCCGGCCTTCCTCGCGGCGGTCGAGGAGGTCCAGCAGCTCGACAAGATCAACTTCGTCCGGGTCCACGACATCATCGGCCGTAACCGGCTCATCATCGATCAGTCCACTGTCGTCGTCCGTCCCGCTGATATCCCTTTGGCGGTGGCTCAAGACCGTACAGACCGGGCCGCTCGCCTGGTGCGGGAAGCTATCGGCGAGGCATCTCCCGATCTCGTCACCGCGTACCGCTTCCTCCTCGGGCTGGCCAGCCACGATATCTCGGCTTTGCGAGAACTCCTCGGCATGCCGAAGCGCGTCGCCGCCGCATCGCACTGGAATGGCGGGAAGTTCCTCACCGCTCTCCTTGAGTACGACGATTTCTCAGGCACCCTGGAGATCGGCGTCGACGAGCAATTACGCTTCGACGCGCATATTGAGGTCTACGGGACGACGAAGTCGGTCCGTGTCCAGTACGACTCTCCCTACATCCGCCACCTGCCGACGACGCTCATCGTCAATGAGACCATCGGGGATGCCTACACCGAGCGCGTGGTCCGTCCGACCTACAAGGACCCCTACACACACGAGCTGGAGTTCTTCCATGACGTCGTCACCAAGGGAGCATCCCCGAAGACGACGCCCGAGGACTTCCTGGAGGATCTGCGCGTCTTCGGGATGATCATCGAGGCGCTGCGCTCGGCAGCGACCAGCCGGACGTAGTGACATGGCGCGGGTTCCTGTCCACCTGCTGCAAAGATCCAGCAGCACTACTGGCAGATCGCGCCCGCTGACGCCCAGGGGCTCATTCGCCCCGCCTGCATGAGGGCCGGACGCCAGGATGATTGTTCAGAGCTTGGCGAGCGGGGCGAGGGTGAGCGCGGTGAGCGTGGGCACCCCCTCCGCCGCCGGTGCATGGCGGGGCTCCTTCGGCGGCGCGCAACCTCAATCCCGGCATCCGACGTCACCTTGACCCGGCCGTGAACGATCTCCCTGCGACGAGCCTATCGACAAGGGACGAGACGGACGGTACCGTATGCCACTCAAATGCCAACGAGCCCGTGAGCGACGTGGCTACGGCGTGAGCGAATGGGATCGATCTGGGGCGGGTTCATGGCACGCCGTGGCGCACCGAGCCGCGGCGGCGCGGTTAGAGAGCCAGTAGGGGGAAGGAGATTGCAATGGATCAGGTCAACGGGGCGGCATCCGCGAGCAAACTACGTATCTCAGAGATGATCGTCACCCCGGTAGCGTGCCCGGACCCTCCCTTATTGAACCATCACGGCGTGCATGAGGCGACCTTTCTGCGCGCCGTCGTCCGATTGCGGACTGAGGACGGGCTGGAAGGCCTAGGTGAGGGACCGGGCGGCGGGATCTTCGTCCAGGAGCTGCGCGCGGCTGGCAAGCATGTCGTCGGCGCCGATCCGTACCAGATCGAACGCCTGCGGATTCTGCTTGGGAAGAACCCGCGAGTCCTGTCGGCTATCGAATCAGCTTGTCTCGATCTCGTCGGCAAGGCCACCGGTCGCCCAGTCTACGATCTGCTCGGCGGCGCGGTCCGGCGGCGCGTTCCATTCGCGGCATACCTCTTCTACAAGGAAGTAGGCGATGACGATTGGGGACCGGCACTGACGCCGGAACAACTCGTCGCGCAGGCAGAACAGTTTCACGAGCGCTACGGCATGACCGTGTTCAAATTGAAAGCGGGCGTCCTAGAACCATGGGAAGAAGTCGAGACGATGCGTCAGCTCCGCGACCGCTTTGGTCCCCGCGCCGGACTGCGGATCGACCCGAATGCTGCCTGGTCGGTCGAGACATCGATCCGGGTCGCTGAGGCACTCCGCAGTTTGGATATGGAGTATCTCGAAGACCCGACGGACGGCATCGAAGGCATGGCCCAGGTCGCTCGGCACACCCCCATCCCCCTTAGCACGAATATGTGCGTTACGTCCTTCGCGCACGTGCCGCAAGCGTTTCGCGAGCGCGCGGTGCAGGTCGTCCTCGGTGACCACCATGGATGGGGCGGGCTGACGGCCTTCCGGCATCTCGGCGCCGTCTGCAACACCCTCCATTGGGGGCTATCGCAGCACTCGAACAGCCACTTGGGCATCAGCTTCGCGGCAATGATCCACGCGGGGGCCGCGATTCCGCAGCTGACCTACGCGAGCGACACCCACTATCCCTGGAATCCGAATGACGTCATCAACGAGACGAGCCTCTTTGCCTTCCACGACGGCAAGATCGACCTCTGGGACACGCCAGGCCTTGGTGTATCCATCGACGAGGACAAGCTGGCCGCCGCGGCCGAGGCGTACGAGCAGCGCGGTACCGGCCTAGCTCGCGATGATGTCGGTGCGATGCTGGAGCGCGATCCGGACTGGCTGCCGATCATGCCGAAGTGGTAGGCGAAGTTATCACCTATCAGCGAGAGCATGATTGGGCAGGCAAGGATTGGCAACGGTTCCCATCTCGTTTGAGGGCGTCAACGATGCAGGAGTGTTGGCATGGCGGGACAGACCGCGGTCGGCATCGACGGGGATCGCATGCTGATCAACGGCGAACCAACGTACGCAGGTCAGACCTATCGCGACCGGCCGGTCGAGGGGTTGCTCTTCAACTCAAGGATGGTCCAGGCCACTTTCGATGACCTGAACCCGGAAACCCGCTCGCGCTGGGCCTATCCTGACACGGGCGTCTGGGACGCGGAGCGCAACGTCACCGAATTCCTGGCGATGCTGCGGGAGTACCGGCGCTATGGCTTGCTGGCGGTGACCCTGAACCTCCAGGGTGGATCGCCGCAAGGCTATAGCGGGGAGCAACCCTGGATCAATTCTGCCTTCACGCCGGAAGGCAACCTTGACGCAAATTACCTTGATCGATTGAGCAGGGTGCTGGAGGCGCTCGACCAGCTCGGCATGGTCGCCATTGTCGGTCTCTTCTACTTTGGCCAGGACGAACGGCTCAAGGACGAAACAGCGGTACGGCACGCCGTGCAGCGCGCCACGCGATGGCTGTTGGAAGGCGGATACACCAATGTCATCCTCGAGATCAACAACGAGTGCGACGTGCCCCGCTATGAACACGAGATCCTTCAACCCCACCGCGTTCACGAACTGATCGCGCTGGCGCGGGAGATGACCATCGATGGCCGGCGACTCCTTGCTGGGACGAGTTACCGGGGCGGCGGCATTCCGGACCAATCAGTCCTGGCGGTTTCCGATCTGGTCCTGCTGCATGGCAACGGCGTGACTGAGCCATCGCACATCGGCGAGATGGTCCGAGTCACCCGCGGGTTGCTCAATGGCCGGAAAATGCCGATCGTCTTCAACGAGGACGATCACTTCGACTTCGAGCGGGACGAGAACAACATGCTTGTGGCAATCGAGAACTATGCCTCGTGGGGCTACTTCGACCCTGGACCAGGCGCGGGCGGCGCGGGTGCGGAATCGAACTACCGCGATGGCTTCCAAAATGTGCCCGTCAACTGGGGACTCTCGACCGATCGCAAACACTCGTTCTTCCGCCTGTTGGCGGACGTGACCGGACACGGTCCCATCGACTGAACAACGCCCAGGTGTAAGGAATGGCAGCACGCCTTCTGCGCGATCACACATCATCACCGGCCCCCTTCGACCTAGCGACCTATCCCGGCCTGATAGGATGGCTCCGCGCCGCCGTCAGCGTGTGCATCGCCTGCCGCATCGCTGTGCTAGGCAGCGAATCCGCCACGCGAATGCTCCGTGGATAGAGGCCGCTGGCAAGCCGGCATCATCTATCTCGCGATCACTGGATTTGGCGGGCTCTTCTTCAGCACGGCGTTCACCGTTGCGGCGGTCTATCGTGTGCGCTCGGCCGGGCTCGACCCGTTCCAGCTCGTCCTGCTCGGCACGGCTTTGGAAGCCGCAATCTTCCTCTGTGAGATTCCGACGGGGGTCGTCGCCGACACCATCAGTCGCCGCTGGTCAGTGATCACCGGTTATGCGCTGATCGGTAGCGGCCTTGCACTCGAAGGGGCATTCGCCAGCTTCTTGCCCATCTTGGGTGCCCAAGCAATCTGGGGGCTGGGGTACACGTTCACCAGCGGCGCGGAAGCGGCCTGGTTGGCCGATGAAGTCGGGGAAGAACGGGCCGCAGGACTCTACCTGCGTGGCGCCCAATTCGGCCAGATCGGCTCCTTCATAGGGATCGGACTGGCCGTTGCGTTAGCGAGTGTCAGACTCAATTTGCCGTTGCTCGCCGGGGGCGTGGGGTTCGTCGCGCTCGCAATCGTGCTGATTGCCACCATGCCAGAAAACGGGTTCAGCCCGACCCCGCGCGGCGGACGCATGACCTGGGCGACCCTCGGCGGTACGTTGAGTGAGGGCGTCCAGACGGTCCGGCAGCGCCCTGGCATCGGTATTATCTTCATCATTGCCGGCATCTTCGGTGCGGCCAGCGAAGCGTTCGACCGGCTGTGGGAGGTGCATCTGCTGCAAATCGGCTTACCAGACGCTGGAGCGCTCGACCCAATCGTCTGGTTCGGGCTCTTGGAATCCGTGGCTCTCATGTTGAGTATCGTTGCGGCGGAAGTCGTCCGGCGCCGGGCGATTGCCGGCGACTACCGGCGGACAGTGCGAGCGCTTTTGATCATCAACACCGCATTACTGGGAACGGTCGTCCTCTTTGGGCTAGCCAGCGACTTTGCCGTGGCGGCCGGAGCTTATTGGGGCGTTGTCCTCCTCCGACGGCTGAACGCCCCGCTTTCCGTCGCCTGGTTGAATCAAGGACTCGACCCACGATCCCGGGCGACCGTGCTCTCGATGCAAAGCCAGAGCGACGCCTTCGGCCAAGTTGCCGGCGGCCCAGTCCTTGGCGCCATTGCCTCGTTCACCAGTATTCGGTTAGCCCTCGTCATTGCGGGCCTGGTCCTGTCGCCCGCGCTGTGGTTGTATCGACGCGCTGGCAGGCAGCGATTGCTGCCATTCGAAAAGTCCGATGCGCCACTATCGAGTACGTCGATTCAATGACCGACCGTCTGAGCTCTCTCAGCCCGGGACCTCGACCACCACGTACCGTCGCTCGACCGTGACCGGAAAGGTCTCGGCGACATACGGCCCCTTCTCCATCTCAACAGTAGGGACGGGATCACCTGCCGATGCGACGCTGGCGGGTTCCACACGCACCTCGTAGCGACGGACCCGCACTTTCCGGGGATCGAACCACGATTGCCCTGTCCGAATCTCGAACTCCCAGCCGTGCCAGGGGCAGCGGAGGATCTCTCCTCGCCGGGAGTAGTGATAGTCGCCCGGCCCCGCGGAAGAGACGAACCCCGAGACCGACCCCTGGCAGAGCGGGCCGCCCTGATGGGGGCAGCTATTGCGTAGGGCGAAGAACTCACCATCGACGTTGAAGATACCAATCGATCGTCCGTCGACTTCAACGATCTTTCGGCCTCCTGGCGGTATTTCCCCGACTTCCGCGACGGCATGCTTTCCCATGCGATGATCTCTACCTTTTGACTCACCCGAACGTCAATCTCACCGGTGCAACCCGCTCAGAACTGGTAGAGCGACTCCGCGTTGCCACTCATGATCTTCCGTTCCAAGTCGTCAGGTAGCCGCACGGGAAAAGCCTGGTCCGGAGAGTCGAAATCCCAGTGCGGATAATCGGTCGCGAACATGAGCTTATCGTCCATGCCGAGCTGGTCGAGGAATCGGAGAAAATCCTTCCGTTGGGGTGGCTCCTCCATCGGTTGCGTCGTCAGCCAGACGTGCTCTCGGACGTACTCCGAAGGCGGCCGGGGCACGTGCGGCACCTCATCACGCAACCGTTCCCAGGCGCGGTCCATCCGCCACATCAACGAGGGGAGCCAGGCCATCCCGCCCTCGATCACGACGACCTTCAGGCCGGGGAAGCGCTCGAA
>DASYWB010000063.1:0-11068 GCA_035936495.1 Thermomicrobiales bacterium | reverse complement strand
CTTTTGCAACCGCTTCCTTCCTCCAAGATCGATCTCCTCCATGCCAGGCGGAGGCCGTGGCCCCGCTGTCGCTTTCTGGCCAGCATATTGCTATCATGCGGAAAGTGTTGGACCAGTCCAAGGGAGCCGCGTTGAAACGCCGCCGGACCGGGCGGTGAACGCCGGACGTATCGAGGGAGCCAACGTGGAGCAGTCAGAGTACGAGGGCCCGGGAGTATTCGGATATGAGACCGATCTCCCGGCCATGCGAGTCGCGATGATCTCCGTGCACACCTCTCCGCTCGCTTCGTTAGGAAGCGCGGACGCGGGAGGCATGAATGTCTACATCCGCGAGCTCGCATGCCATCTTGGGATGCTCGGAGTTGAGGTCGACATCTTTACCCGTAGGACCTTACCGGGCACGCCTGAGGTGGCGCCACTCTGTCCGGGTGTGGACGTCATCAGCGTCAAAGCCGGCCCACCTGAGCCCGTCCACAAGGACAGCTTGTTTCCTCTCCTCCCCCAATTCGCCTCTGAGGCCGTGCTCTCCTCGGTGCGCCGGGGCGTCCGCTACGATGTCGTACACAGTCATTATTGGCTCTCGGGCTGGGTTGCTCATCTCCTTCGTCGATACTGGGAAACGCCCTTCATCCAGATGTTCCACACCACGGCTCACATGAAAGAGTCGTCCGGCAATTCCGTTATTGAGATTCCCCTCCGCGCCAAGACCGAGCGACAAATCATCGACCTCGCGGACAGTTTGGTCGCGGCCAACCCGGCCGAGCGAGCCGATTTGCTCTGGAGACAGCGCACCCCGACCGATAAGGTCTGTACGGTGCCGCCCGGCGTCGACCTCGAGCTCTTTAGCCCCGGCGACCAACGATCCAGCCGGAAGGCCCTCGGCATTCCCGGGGATAGAGCAGTGATCCTGTTTGTAGGCAGAGTAGATCCGATCAAGGGCATAGAGACGTTGCTCGAAGCCATCGAGCGATGGCCGTCGGACGGAGCGGAGCCGCTCGTGGTTTTCGTCGGCGGCGAGTTAGAGGGCAACGGAACACCGGTCGGGGCGCTGGCTGACGTGGCAGCTCTCGCCGATGATCTCGGTATAGCGGAACGGTTCAGCTTTGTTGGCTCGCAACCACAGGACAAGCTACCGCTCTTCTACAGATCCGCGAACGTTGTCGCCGTCCCGTCCAAGTATGAATCGTTCGGGCTCGTCGCCATCGAGGCCATGGCGTGCGGTATACCAGTCGTGGCGTCTAGGGCGGGCGGCTTGGCATTCACGATCGAGGATGGCGAAACCGGCTATCTCGTGCCGGTCGCCGAGCCGGAGCCACTCACCGAGGCGCTGGTCAGGGTTGTGGGTGATCCGAATCTCCAGCGCCAGCTCGGAACTACCGCGCGGGACGCGGCGTTACGGTTCTCCTGGCCCGCGGTCGCCAGCTCGATTCTCCATATGTACCAGCGGCTGGCCGAGGGCCATCGCGCTGATCTCTGTTGCGACGAGGAGATCTACGCGTGAGCGAGAGACCGGTCGTGCTGAGGCGAGGCGTATGCCAGCACCCTATCCCGACTTACGCTCCCGCTCCCGTTGCTCTTTGTAGAATTTCTTCGTCTTCGGCACTGGTCGGGCGTCCAGCGCTTCCTGCTCTTCTCGTCGCCGCGCGGAATGCTCGGTTAGCTCTTCCTCTAACCGGACGAGGTCGTTGTAGATCTCGACGTTGGCATCGGTGACGGGATTCCGGAGAAGCATTTTCACGAGTTGCGTCTGGGACTGTGCCGCCGCTGACGCGGCCGCGGGAAGGGCCGCTCGCTGCATGATCTGATCAACCAACCGCAACGTCGCCGGGTTCGCGTCGTTCGCTTGCAACCGTCTCCGTATCAACTGCAGTCCTTCCAGAACGTTCATCTTCGCATCCCCTTCGCTATGGCCACTGCTTTCGCATCATGATAGCCTAGAGACCACGCCGGGAGGGCCGAAACAGCACCGCTCGTGTTCGAATCATGTGCTCATGGATACGTTTCTTATGATTGAAGCTCCGTCTCTCTCCTCGCTACCAAAGGTCATGACCGTCGCCGGGTCCGACTCAGGCGCCGGAGCGGGGATCCAAGCCGACTTGAAAACCTTCGCCGCGCTCGGGTGCTACGGAACGACGGTCCTCACCGCGGTCACGGCCCAAAATACCCGCGGTGTTCTCGCGATTGCCGAAGTGCCGGAAGAGGTGATTATCGCCCAAATCGATGGGGTTATGGAGGACATCGGCGCGGATGCCGGGAAGACCGGCATGCTTTCGAGCGCGAGTATCATCGGCAACGTGGCGGACCGGCTGGAGGCGTGGGGAGTCGCCAAGCTCGTCGTCGATCCGGTGATGGTTGCCAAGAGCGGGGATCATCTGCTTCATCCAAGCGCGGTCGAATCGCTCAAGCGGGAACTCCTTCCTCTCGCGCTGGTGGTCACACCGAACATCCCCGAAGCGGAAGTGCTCTGCGGTCAGGCGATCGCGAGCGACGATGAGGCGAGGCGGGCCGCTCGGGTGATCCACGCGATGGGGCCAAGCTGGGTGGTCATCAAAGGTGGCCACCGGGAGCGAGCGCCGATCGATCTGGTGTTCAACGGCACGGACTTCTTTGAGATCAAAGCCGACCGGGTCGAGACCGTCAACACTCATGGAACCGGCTGTACCTTTTCCGCGGCAATCGCGGCCTATCTCGCCCGAGACGCCGATCCTCTCCAGGCGATCCGCCTCGCCAAGGAATATGTGACCAAGGCGCTTGAGGCGAGCTACACGGTTGGGAAAGGGCATTCACCGGTGAACCACTTTCACGCCAGGGCCGGTCATCATGGAACCGTCGCGCTGACGAGCGAGGAGAGGAGCTAAGGCCATGGACAACATGCCTCGTGCTGATGAGCCGCTGACGATCGACGGCAAGACGTTTCAAAGTCGCCTCATGCTGGGCACGGGGAAGTACCGGACGAGTCAACAGATGCAGGCGGCGCTCGACGCGTCGGGGGCCGAAATCGTGACCGTCGCCTTGCGCCGGATTGATTTCGATGATCCCGCGAGCCGCTCGGTACTGGAAGACATTGACTGGGCGCGGTATACCATCTTGCCAAATACCGCGGGCTGCGCCACCGCCGACGAGGCCATCCGTATCGCGCGGCTGGCGAGAGCGATGGAGCTCTCGGATTGGGTCAAACTCGAGGTCATCCCCGACCCCGCCTACCTCCTGCCCGACCCTATCGCGACGCTCGAAGCCGCGCGCCTTCTGGTGGATGAGGGGTTCACCGTCCTGCCTTACATCGGCGCCGATCCCATTCTGGCCCGCCACCTGGAAGAAGTAGGCTGTGCAGCGGTGATGCCGCTGGGCTCCCCGATCGGGTCCGCTCAGGGTCTCATCAACGCCGCCGCGATTCGCATCATCATCGAACAGGCCAGCGGACCAGTCGTTGTTGACGCGGGTATCGGGGTTCCGTCCGATGCCGCCCAAGCGATGGAGCTGGGCGCCGACGCGTGCCTGGTCAATAGCGCGGTCGCGCTGGCCGACGATCCAGCCCGCATGGCGCTGGCCATGGCCGAAGGCGTCCGCGCCGGCCGGAATGCCTACCTCGCGGGGCGCATTCCGAAGCGGTTCGACGCCATTGCCAGTAGTCCCGCGACCGGCATGGTCGGAGCCAGCCGGGCATGAATATGGACCGCGACACGCGGGCCTTTCTTCGAGTCTATTTGATCGCCGACCCCGACCAGACCACCGGAGACTTTCTCCCGGCGGTGGAGCGTGCGCTCTCGGGAGGGGCGACCGCGGTCCAGTTCCGCTCCAAGCTGCTTGACGACGGCCCGTTCCTCACGCTGGCACAACGGGTCAAGTCGGCGTGCGATCTCCACGCGGTCCCGTTCATCGTCAACGACCGGGTTGATGTCGCACTCGCGCTCGGCGCCGACGGCGTCCACGTGGGGGTGGACGACCTACCGATTCCAGCGGTGCGCGGGGTCATAGGAGTCCAGGCGATCATTGGATACTCGCCCGCGTCCGAGGACCAGACGGCGGCGGCGAAGTCGCTGGGTGCCGACTACGTGGGTCTTGGTCCCGTGTTCTCGACCGGATCGAAAGATGACGCGGGAGAGGCGATCGGGTTGGACGCGGTCCGGCGTCGCGCGTCACTGGCCCAACTGCCCATCGTGGGCATTGGAGGCATTGACGCTGACAACGCCCCCGATGTGATCGCCGCCGGCGCCGACGGTGTCGCGGTGATCAGCGCGATCCTACGGAGCGAGAACCCTAGATCAAGCGCGGCTGGCCTCTTGGGAGCCGTCGATCGAGCGTTAGAGCGGCGCGCCGGTGGAGGCTGACATCCGGCGAGCCGGGTGCCCGCGGCTCATGCTGGTCACAGATCGGCACCGCGCGCTAGCGCCGTTACCTGATCTCGTCGAAGCGGCGATCAGCGGCGGGGTTGACGCAGTGCAGTTGCGAGAGCCGGACCTCGACGAGGGAGAAGTCCAGCGGCTGGGATCGACGCTGGCGCGCATCTGTGAAGGCCGGGCACTGTTCGTCGTGAATAATGACCCTTCACTGGCGAGCGAGCTAGGAGCCGGGCTTCACTTACCCGAGGCGGCAGCCCGTAGGGGCTCGGGACCATTGCCCTTTATCTCTCGCGCCGTCCACTCGCGGCAGTCGGCGGCCATGGCGCACGACTACGACGCGCTGATCGCGGGTCACGTCTTCCCGAGCGCCAGCAAGCCCGGCCGGCCCCCTCTCACGCTAGCGGGCCTAGGTAGCATCGTGCAAGCGACTCCGCTGCCGGTCATTGCGATCGGGGGGATCGATCAAACCAACGTGGCTAGCGTGATCGCTGCCGGCGCGCGAGGTGTCGCGATCATCGGCAGTATCGCCACGGCCGCCGATCCGGAAGCGGCGGCACGAGCGATCCGTGAGGCTGTCGATGAGGCGATATGTAGATACGACGAAAGACGAGGTCAAGCAATGACGACGGGAGCGACGGATACAAGCGTCGACGTGGAAATCAATGGACGACATGAATCGTTCTCCAAAGGAGTAACGCTGCTCGATATCCTTGCCGAACGGCGCCTCAGCACCAAGCTCGTGGCGGTCGAGCGCAATGGTGAGATCGTGCCGAGGGATCACTTCGAGACGACCCGGCTAGCGGAGGGTGACCGTCTGGAGATCGTTCACTTCGTGGGTGGAGGGTGACCCGCCGCCGGAGGGAGGTGCATGGCGTCCTCGTCATAGAGCTCCATGGTCGGGTCCCAGAGGCACCGTGGCAAGTCCACTTGATCTTCGTCAACCAAGGGGACGCCCTCGTCCGCCAGCAGCAACCTCATGGCATCTGGATGCCCAAAATGCCACCTTCCACTGAGCACCCCGGCGCGGTTGACCACCCGGTGGCATGGGATGTCGAGACCATCGGGAACGGCGTTCAGCGCCCAGCCCACCATCCGCGCGCCGCGACGGTCGCCGAGATGGGCGGCGATCAGTCCATAGGTCGTTACCCTCCCGCGCGGGATCAGGGCGACGACCTCGTAGACGCGGCGGGCGAAGTCGAGCGAAGCACCCATGGTCACCTCGTATTCCACCTGGCCGAGCCTCACGTAATGGGGAAGGTGTTTTGGAGCGCAGGGTATACTCCCTGCGTCGAAAGGCCCTTTTACTCCGAGCCAGTGAACCTCCGAACCGCGGAGCTCGTTGAACCTACTGAGGATACTACGCAATGCCATCTCTCTTGAAAAAGGTTTTCGGCGATAGCGAGACGCGCGCTATCAAGGCCCTCGAGCCGATTGTCGCCGAGATCAACGACCTTGAGCCAGAGTTCACCTCGATGACCGATGAGGAGCTCAAGGACATCGCCACTGAGTTCCGAGAACGGCTCAACCAGGGCGAAACGTTAGACGACATCCTCCCCGAGGCGTTTGCCGCCACGCGGGAAGTGGCCCGGCGGGTGCTTGGCCAGCGCCATTACGACGTCCAGTTGATGGGCGGCATCGTCCTCCACCAGGGCAAGATCGCTGAGATGCGGACCGGTGAGGGGAAGACGTTGACCGCGACACTGGCGGTTGCCCTCAACGCGCTCAGCGGCCGGGGCGTTCACCTCGTGACCGTCAACGACTACCTCGCCCGCCGCGACGCGGCCTGGATGGGTCAGGTCTATCATGCGCTTGGTCTGGCGACCGCGTCCATTCAGCACGACGAGGCCTTTCTCTTCGACCCGGACTGGGAGTCGCCAGACCCGCGGCTGGAGCGGCTGCGCCCGGTGAGCCGGGCGGAGGCATACGCCGCCGATATCACCTACGGCACGAACAATGAGTTTGGGTTCGATTACCTACGTGACAACATGGTGGTGGACGCGAAGGACCAGGTGCAGCGTCCCCTCGCCTACGCGATCGTCGACGAGGTTGACAATATCTTGGTCGACGAGGCCCGGACGCCGCTCATCATCTCCGGTCAAGCGCAGCAAGCGACCGATCGCTACTACCAATTCGCGCAGGTGGTACGCCAGCTCCGCCCTGGACGGCACTACGAGGTAGACCTCAAGAGCCGGACCGCCTCATTGAATGACGAGGGGATCGACAAAGTCGAGAGCCTAGTGCCAGAGATTCAAGAGGGCGAGAGCATCTACGACGAACGCCACGTGGAGCTTACTCACCATCTCGAACAAGCGCTTAAGGCGCACGCCATCTTCCAGCGCGACAAGGATTACGTGGTGGATGAGCATGGCGAGGTCGTGATCGTCGACGAATTTACCGGGCGCATGATGCCGGGCCGGCGATACAGCGAGGGTCTCCACCAGGCGATCGAGGCCAAGGAGAATGTCCGCGTCCGGCGTCAGAACGTCACGATGGCGACCGTCACCTTCCAAAACTTCTTCCGGATGTACGAGAAGCTGGCCGGCATGACGGGCACCGCGAAGACGGAAGCTGAAGAATTTCACCGGATCTACGGGCTCGAGGTGGTCACCATCCCCACGCACCGGCCGATGATCCGCCAAGACCATGGTGACTTTGTCTTCAAGAACGAACGGGGGAAATTCGAAGCGGTCGCGCGTGAGATCCAGGAGATGCACGAGGCCGGTCGGCCGGTGCTGGTGGGCACGGTCTCCATCGAGAAGTCGGAGCATCTCAGTGACATTTTGAAGCGCAAGGGTATCCACCACGAGGTCCTCAACGCCAAGCAGCACGAGCGAGAGGCTTCGATCGTGGCGCGGGCCGGCGAGAGCGGTTCGGTGACCATCGCCACGAACATGGCCGGACGGGGGACGGATATCGTTCTCGGTCCCGGCGTCGCGGACCGTGGTGGTCTTCATATCGTCGGCACCGAGCGGCATGAAGCGCGGCGAATCGACAATCAGCTCCGTGGCCGCGCGGGGCGACAAGGCGATCCGGGCTCAAGCCGGTTTTACGTCTCTCTTGAAGACGAGTTGATGCGGCGCTTCGGCTCCGAGCGTATCGTCGGCCTCATGGAGCGGCTCGGCATGGAGGACGACGCCCCGATCCAGCACAACGTCATATCCAAGTCCATCGAGAGTGCCCAGACCAAGGTTGAAGGCCATAACTTCGACATGCGGAAACACGTCGTCCAATATGACGACGTGATGAACCGGCATCGCGAGGTGATCTATTCGGACCGGAGAAGCATCGTCTCCGGCGAAGACATGTCCGCGAAGGTCCACGGTTTCATCGCCGAAGAGCTCGCGGCCTTGGTCGACCAGCACTTCCCAGATCCAAAGGACCGGACCGGAGAACCGGACGATGCCGCCCTATTTGCTGCCTATTCGGCGCTTGTGCCGAATACCAAGTTGACTTTGTCCGATATCGAAGGCCACGAGCGCGACGACGTGCTCGATGTCCTAGAAGCAGACGCCCTCGCCGCCTATCAGGAGGTTGAGGGCCGATTCGGTCCCGACGTCATGCGAACGGTCGAGCGCCGAGTGCTCCTCGCGGTGATCGACCGGCTCTGGGTAGAGCACCTCACGGCAATGGACGACCTGCGGGAGGGGGTGGGCCTTCAAGCGTATGGTCAGCGCGACCCCCTCGTCGTCTACAAGACCGAAGGCTACCGGATGTTCGAGGCCCTGCTCGATCATATCCGGCACGACTCGGTCCATACGATCTTTCGTGTCCAGCCGGTGGTAGCGCAACAGCCGGCGCGCACCCGCATCACGGAGGAGGCCACGACGACCAATATCGGCGAAGACACAAGAACGCCGCGGCGGCGCAAGAAGATTGGCGCCAACGAGCCCTGCTGGTGCGGCAGCGGCAAGAAGTACAAGCGCTGCCACGGCGCGGTGGGCGCCCGCGCGGCGGTTTAGCCGCTCATCCGGACTCCTGGTACATGCTGTCAAAAGGACCCATGGGGGCGGTCGGCGCGCGAGGCCACAAACCCCGACGCTCAAACAAATAAGCCGGCATTCCGCCTGCTGAGCCCCGAGCGACCCGACCGCCAGCAATCAACCGGAGTTCGTATCACGTCACACCGGACTGCAGGGGTTTGCGCATGAGTCGGCCTACGGCTTGTAGGACCCCGGTTTTCCCTGTCCTGCTTGGCGGCCGGACGCCTCCGGATCGTACTACCCATCCTCAGGATGACCACTAAAAATCTGCGTCATAACCCTGGATATCCCGGACGAGCTCCGTCACGCCCGCGTAGATCGAATGGGCGGTGGAGCCCAGGCGTTGGCGTTGCTCATGGTCGAGGAGCCCGTAGTAGATGAGTCCACCCGCAATGCCCGCCCAGATCAAGACGGCGCTTGCTTCTTTCGATGTCTCGGCGGTCGCCGACGCGGCTCTCCGCGAGAGCTCGCTCGCTCGCTCGCGCGCTTCCTCGGCGCGTTCCGTGCCGACGCCGGATTGCCCGCGAGCCAGGGCCGTCGCCGATCCGGTGACGGACGAGGTCGCCTCCTTTGCCCGGTCCAAGAGTTCAGAGAACGTTTCGGAAGCCGAAGCTTGAAGCTCTTCCCGGTCGAGGTCTCCGGCATGTGCCCGGGTCGCTTCCCATATGCCGACGGCGGCGGCCGCGGCTTGGACGGCCGCGTCGCGTACGGCCGGCGCCACGTCCTCCTTCAGCCGGCCCGTGGCCTCCTTGAGCGATTCAACCGCCGGCTTGGCGCTGGCCCCCACCGGCGGCAGATCCAACCGGGAAGCTCGAGCACGCGTCGCATCGGTCATCTCGACCGCGTACTCGGCGATCTTGTGCATTCGGTCCGCCACGGTCTCTGAGAGTTGCTCTCGCGATCCTTGCGCCCGCCCCCGTACGCCCCCGAGCAAGGGCGCAGCGCTCTGCCGTGCTTGGCGAATCGATCGTGCCGTTGCCTTCATCACCGCCTCACCCTTCTGCTGAGCGTGCTCGACCTCAAGCGCCGGCGCCTTCGCCAAGCGCCGTGCTTGACGCCGCTGCCGGCGGATCTGCCTGGCAACCTCAGCCTCGAGGTCATGACCTCGCTTTGCGGCGTCAGACCGAAGATGGTGCATCCGGTCGGCGCCGCGCTTCTTGACCTCATCGCTCAATGACTTCGCCTCGGCCGCCGCGACACTCGCGGCTCCAGCGGCTTGCCCGGCCACGTAAGCGACTTGCCGCGTTCCCTCCTGCCCGCTCACCCGGGCGCGCTCGGGAAGCGACTCCAATCGTTTCTCCGTGAATCGGGCGCCGCGCTGTTTCCCCCGCGCGAATGCTTCCCCGGCGTCGTCTTGACGAGCAGGTGTCCCCCGGCCTCGAAATCGGCCTACGACGGCAACGATTCCGCCTGCGGCGGCCGATGCTCCGGCGGCGATTGCAAGCACTTGACCAACCGTGAATTCTTCCTGGGTAGAATCTTCAGAATACTGCACGCCGCCCTCCCGCGTTTACCGCCCTTCTATGAAACATACCGTATTCTACGGTAGTTGCAAGACGCGAGCCGCCGAGGCGACCACTGTGTTCGTCCGCTCCGCCTCCTCGCTGCGGTCTGGGCACGGTCGGACCCCGGGGGATCATCGCTTTGAACCCGCAGGCGCGGGCACGTCGGCACGCGACAAACCGCTGACCACACATGGAAGCGGTCCAGCCGCGGCCCGGCGCGGCATTCGCGGGCACATGGGTGCTCGGTGAGCGTGAGGTAGAACCGGTGCGCGTCCTCGTCATTTCGGATATCCATGCCAATCTGACCGCGCTGCAAGCGGTGCTGGAGGAAGCCGGCGCGGTCGACGGGGTCTGGAACCTCGGAGATACCGTCGGCTATGGCCCTCGTCCACGCGAATGCGTGAACCTGATGATAGAGCTCAAGGCGAATCCCGCCCTGGTAGGCAACCACGATCTGGCGTGTATTGGAGGCCTATCCGTTGACGAGTTCAATGACGTGGCGAAGCGCGCCGTACAGTGGACCGCCGGGGAGTTGGGCGATGAGCAACGATCCTACTTGCGAAGCCTCCCCTCGATGACGGTGCGAGGTGAGTTCACTCTGGCGCACGCCAGTCCTCGAGAACCGGTCTGGGAGTATGTCAACAGCTCACAAACCGCCACCGCGAGCTTCCGGTACTTTGAGTCTCGCGGATGCCTCGTCGGCCACACCCATCGTGCGATAGTCGCGACATTGGTCCAGGGGGAAGGGGAAGCGAGACTTAGCCTGCTCCGAGACGGCGACGTCATACGTTTGGGTGGAGCCCGGTTTCTCATCAATCCCGGCAGCGTGGGCCAACCCCGCGATCGCGACCCTCGCGCCGCCTATGGGATCGTGGACACCGACGAGCGAACCTTCACCGAGCACCGGGTGGCATACGACATCGAGGAGACCCAGCAACAAATGGCGGAGGTGGGACTTCCCAGTATGTTGGGAACGCGGCTCAGTCTGGGCATGTGAGCCGAATGATGGACGCGGTTGCCGTTGCGTACCTGCCCGGGGCGGCGCATACTTTCGCGAGCGTTCGACGCACGATGCTTCCAGTCAGTCGCACCAGGTCACGGATACATGCTTCATGTCAGTTCCTCCGCGAACGGTCGTCGTTCCCGTCACCGGCGGCACAGGTGATAAACGGATCCTTGATCTCCTTGGTAGGCTGCTCGAACGCACATCGACAAGCATCGTCTTGGTGTACGTGCTGGAGGT
>DASYWB010000062.1:0-3522 GCA_035936495.1 Thermomicrobiales bacterium | reverse complement strand
GAGCGCGGCCGGACGTTCCCGCGCTCCCGGAACGAGCAATTGCCAAACCGTCGCGCCGGGAAGTTGAAACGGCGCACACTCCGCCGAGACGTCCAGTGTTTCCGCGATCAGGTCCTGGGCATGGGCGTCGTAGCGAATGCGCCGCATGGTGCTCCGATGTGGAATTGGCTTCGCGTCTTGCTCGCTCCTCGAAGAGCGATCTTCGGGCCTACCGGGCAACATCATGCCGTGTTGCGGAGACGGGGATCAACGATCGGCTCCAGCGCCAG
Source organism: Thermomicrobiales bacterium (assembly GCA_035936495.1). Lineage (GTDB taxonomy): Bacteria > Chloroflexota > Chloroflexia > Thermomicrobiales > UBA6265 > DASYWB01. The sequence continues at coordinate 3,253 of DASYWB010000062.1, read as the reverse complement.
CGCGAGCAGCATGAAGGCCAGGGCCGTGATGATGATGAGCACGCCGGGCGGAATCACCCACCACCAGTACCCGACATAAAGCGCTCCCGTCTGGAAGCCGGCCTGAAGCATCTGGCCCCAAGTCGGAGTCGATGTATCACCGAGGCCGAGAAAGCTCAGCGCCGCCTCAGCCAGGATCGCCCCGGGAGCGAAGAAGATCATTTGGGCGACGATGAAGGGCGCTACCTGTGGAAAGACATGCCGCAGCATGATCCGCATTCGTGATGCACCCAGTGCCCGGGCCGACTCCACTAGTTGCCCGGATCGCAATTGCAGCACCATCGAGCGGACCACGATCGTCAAACCCGGCCAGCTAAAGGCAACGAGGACGAGGATAATGAGCCAGAGTTTGGCGCCCAGGACGAACACCAGGAAGATCAGCAATGGCAGAGTCGGTACGTTCGTCACGATGTCGCTGATGCGTTGGATGATCGCGTCGGTCGTCCCACCCGCGTAGCCGCTGAGAATGCCGAGGCCCGCCCCGATCAGCGTCGACGCGAGCGCGGCCAACGTCGCGATCAGCAGCGCGATAGGGAAGCCATAGAGGAGCCCCTGCCACAGGTCGCGGCCGAGGGTGTCCGTCCCCATCCAGCCGTAGACGGTTCCGCCGAGGATGGCGCTGACCTGATCGAGGTCATCGGTTGGGTCGGCGAGGATAAGCTGGACCTGGAGCGTATAGTCTCCTGGCACGAACTCGAACCCTGCCGGCCCGATTTCGGACGGTCGCCCAAAGAGTGCGCGATCGAGCTGATCGCCAATGTTGGTGGGGATAACCGCGTTCGGATATTGCTCTTGATAGACGCGGGCTATCGCTTGGGCGGCGGTCGGTTGGCTCGTCAGGAGGATGCGTTCGGCCGGTTCGATGAACCGGCGGTAGGGAGCCGTTTCGCCGGGGCTCGGACCAGGGGCGACGAGGTTCGCGAGCGGAACCTTGACGCCATCGGGCCGGATCAGCGTCATCGTGACCACGGGGGGTCGTCCGCTGTACGAGAGTCCGGAGAGGATGACGGTCAGCGCACTGGGAAAGGTCTCGCCATCTAGCTCGAATGGGAAGTCGAAGGAGCGGATCTCGCCCGCGGGAATCGTTGAGACGGAAGCCGGCTCAGAGCGTGTCCAGGTTTGCTGGGATATCGCGTCGTTGCCCAGCCAGGTCGTCCAGAAGGGTGGTGCCGCCCGCGGATTGTCCGCCCAAACACTGGGATCGCTCCACCGGGCGGTTCCGAAGTTCGCGGGATAGGTCAGCAAGACGTAGGCTGATATCGCGATCAAGATGGCGAAGAGAGCGATCCCGGCCCTGCCGACACCACTCGCGATCAGTAGGCGTAAGGCCGCGTTCAGTGGCGACCGGTTTGTCTCCTCGTCCCGTTCCGGCTCGGCCGTCTGGGAGATAGCGACGGATCGGGTGCTCATCAGTACCGGACTCGTGGATCAAGCAGCACGTAGAGGATGTCGAGGACAAAGCGAGCGACCACGTACATCAGCGTGAAGACGAAGGTCAGTGCCACGATGACCCCCTCGTCCGGCGTGCCGGAGACGGCATCGAAATAGAGCCGTCCCATCCCTTGCCAGTTGAACACGGTCTCGACCAAGATCGACCCGGAGAGCGACCCGGCCAGGCCGAATATGAGGCCCGTGACGATGGGCGGCGCCGCGACGCGGAGGACATGCCGCCGCGTGATCCGGCTCTCGGGCAAGCCTTTGGCCCGGGCAAGCTGGACATGCGGTTCCTGAGCGGCGGTCACGGTCATCGTCCGCACGGAGTAGATATAGGGACCGATGCTGATCGGCACCATGGTGAGGATCGGCAGGATCGCGTGATACGCGAGATCGAGTGCGCGCTCCCAGCGACCCGTCGGTGGTGGGACGCTGTACATGCCACCCGCCGGAAGCCAATCGAGCTGGAACGCCAGCACCACGATCAGCAAGATGCCGAGCCACCACGTCGGTACCGCGAAGGTGACCGCGGCCAGATAGGAAAGCGCCCGGTCGAGCCGCGTGCCGACCCGCGTCGCCATGCGCGCCCCGATGAGCAAGCCGACGACGGAGACGATGATCGTTGAGGTCGAGAGTAGCAAGACCGTGTAGGGCAGTCGTTCGAGGATGATGTCGGAGATGCGGGTACTCCCCTCGGCCGTCCGCAGGGACCGCGCCTCGCCCAGATCGAGCTTGAGAACGCGAAACACCTGCGGCGGCAGCCGGATGTACCATGGCTCATCGAGATCGTAGAAGTCCTCCAAGAGCTCTTGCCGCTCTTGCAAGGCTTGCTCCAAGGCGACCGGGTCTCTGACGGTCTGGGCTAGGGTCGTCCGCTCGCCACGGAGCTGCTCGCTGACTTGCGCCCGCAGCAGGTCGTCGGAGAACCCCGTCGCGCCAAGTGAGATGACCAAGAGTGCCAGGACGGCGAGCAGTACCCCGAAGAGTGTGACGGCCCGGATGGCCAGTGGCCTGACAATCGAGATCATGAGTGGCTTTCGTCATCATTGGCGCGGAGCGCTGGCATATCCGCCTTCCGTCAGATCCCCACGTTCACGTCCACGCGCTGCTCGGTGACCCGCGAGAGCTCGTCACTGGCCGCGAGCAGGTAGAGCTGGTAGACGCTGGGGAAGAGCGTTGCCGTCACATCCGTCCCGATGCTCACGGTGAACTGAACCCCGTCCCCTTCGGCACGGCCGGAAGCGATCACCCCTCCGGTCGTGGGGTCAATCAGCACGTAGTCGAGCGTCAGCGCTCCTGGTCCATTGACCGTGACCGGGACCTCAATCGGCTCGGCGAGGGACACCGATGCCGGCGCCTGCGCGGTGAGCGTCATTTGCGGTGGCGATCCGAAGCGGAAGTCCTCGGGGCTGAACGGATAATCTGGCGGCCGAAAGGCGGTCAGCTCCGCGAATTGCGCCGGGGGATCATAGCGGCTGAGTGAGAAGGGGCCATTGCTGATCACCAGCAAGTTGGTCTGATCGAACCAATCGAGGTCCGCTTGGTAACGCGCCGTCGCCTCTTCAGGGCTGACGAGCGTGCGGCCCCCGATCTCGAACACACCCTCCGGCACTCGCGCTTCCTGGAGGAGCTGCCGCAACGTGCGTTGGACCAGCCGCGCGTCTTGGTCCGTGGTTAGATTTAGCCACGGCACGTTGAACCGGGCGGCGGCGGTATCCGTGTACGCTCCGGTGCGCGAGGTGAAGACGATGTCGTCCATGGCCGCCAGTAGCTCCCAGGG
>DASYWB010000061.1:0-5303 GCA_035936495.1 Thermomicrobiales bacterium | reverse complement strand
GGTGATCGTGACGGTCTCGCCGGGCGAAAACTTCGAAAGCACCTCGATGAAGGTGTTCTCGGCATCGACCGGCTGCCCGTCGACGGCCAAGATGACGTCGTATTGCCGGAGACCGGCCCTGTCCGCCGGCCCTCCGCGCTCGGTCCCCGTCAAGATCACTCCGCTCTCAACGTGAAGATTGAGTTGGGCAATGGCATGAGCCGTCACGGGCGTGTATGCAACGCCGAGATAAGGGTAAACCACCCGTCCGTTGGTGATCAGCTCGGCCGCGACCTCTCGAACTTGGTTCGACGGGACCGCGAAGAATAAGCCCTGGACAGGTGCCCCATAGGCATTCCGCTGTACCCCGAGCGCGTTCACGCCCACCACTTCACCGGCAAGATTGAGCAGCGGCCCGCCCGAGTTCCCACGGTTGATCGCGGCATCGTGCTGTACCAAGTTGGTATAGGTTCCCGCGCCGGGAAAGTCGCGGTCGACCGCGCTGACGATGCCTCGCGTAACCGTGTTCGTGAACGAGCCAAGCGCCGACCCGATCGCCAGCACCCGCTGTCCCGGCTGCAGCGCGCCCGAGTCGCCGAGCGGCACCGTCCCCGGCACCGGACCCTCGATCTGCAACACCGCCAGGTCGGAGAGCTTGTCCTCCCCGACTAAGCGGGCCTCTCGCTTCGTCCCGTCGGCCAAGACGACCTCGAAGCTCATGCCGCCGTCGACGACGTGCTGGTTCGTCACGATATAGCCTTGCTCGGACACGATAAATCCGGTGCCCACGCCAGCCTCCAGCATGAGACCGCCCCGCGCCCGCTGCTGGTTAATGACCGTCACGACCGCCGGGCCGGCCTCTTGCACAACGGAGATGGCGTCGAAGGTCGCACGCGACTCGGGGGTGGGGAAGAGCGCGGCCACGTCCGGATCGTCAATTGAGGCGCGGCCCTGATCTCGCGGGGTGGTTTCGATCGAGTCGGTGACGAAGCCGACGGCCTGGAGCAGCGCCACGCCGCCGAGACAGAGCATGAGCAGCACGACTATCGCGCCGATCCCTATGGCCCGAAATCGCATAACCGCGTCCCTACTTTCGCCAGTCGTGTTGCGCCACTTGTCGCCACCCGCGACACCTCCTCGCGGATCTCGCGGCGCACCGCCTTAGACCTCGCACACTTCGAGCCATCTCGGCGCCCAAGGAGTAGCACCGGGCGATGGCGCCTCAGGCGTCTGCCCGACCTCTCCACTCGCGTGGCCAACTCGACCCCGCCCTTAGTCGTCGATGTCCAAAGGTGGACGATCTCATCGTCTCCAACGGTGCCCGTCAGTCAACGAAGAGAGACTCAGCGCGTGATTGAGGCGCACCGGTCTCAGGCGGCGACAGAACGTGCTCCGCTGAGGGCGGCGCGGGTGGCCCCGATGGTGCGCTCGATGCCCGCGTCATCGATAGCGTAGTGGATAGCATAACGAAGGTGCGAGGCGCCGAAGGCACTGATGCGAATGCCTTCTCGTTCCATTGCCGCGGCCAGGGCTTCGGCGTTGATGCCCAGGGCGGTTGTCGCGTAGACCAGGTTTGTTTGGACGGACGCGAGATCGACGTTCAATTCCGGCCGTTCGGCCAGCGCCCCAGCGAGTCGCCGGGCCCGTGCGTGGTCCTCGCCGATCCTCGGTCGCATCTGCTCAAGCGCGACAATACCGGCGGCGGCGATAACCCCGGCTTGCCGCATGCCGCCGCCAAGCAGCTTGCGATGGCGCCGCGCGGTGTCCATTGCCTGGCGCGTACCGGCCAGGACCGAGCCGACCGGCGCCGCCAATCCCTTGGAGAGACAGGCTTGGACCGTATCACACGAGGCGGCGATCGCGGCTTCCGAGACACCGAGGGCCGCTGCCGCGTTCCAGATGCGGGAACCATCCAAGTGGACGGGGATCCCCGCTTCTCGCGCGGGGGCAACCTGTTCCGCCATCGTCTGCAGGTCCAGAACGACGCCGCCACACTGGTTCTGGGTGTTCTCAAGACACAGCAAACCGGTCGGCGGGTAATGGATGTCATCCGGCAAGATGGCGCGCGAGATAGCCACGGGGTCCATCCGTCCCGCCGTGTCGTTCGGTAACACGCGGACCGAGCGGCCGCCGAGGACGGCCGCTCCGCCCTGCTCGGCATTGACGATATGGGACTTTGCCCCGGCGATAACCTCCGACCCCCAGGGCGCCAGGGTCAAGATGGCAATCAGATTGCCCATCGTCCCTGACGGCACGAACAAGGCCGCCTCTTTTCCAAAAATATCCGCCGCGAGCCGCTCCAGCCGGTTGACGGTCGGATCCTCGACGGAATTATCGTCGCCGACCGCCGCGTCCGCCATCGCGGCGCGCATGGCTGGTGTTGGGGGCGCCGCCCAATCGCCGCGCAGGTCCAATACATCCATCTACCCGTCTCCTTTCGTAATCCAGATGGGGAAGAGACTACGTTATCCACAATAATGCGCGGCAAGCTGAGCGGACCAGCGCGTTGCCTCGACGCGACTCAAGTGGGTCGTCCAGAAAGACGACTATACCGCGTGTTCACCGCGGCTGCTCGCATGGGCCAGCGGTTGATACCTCGAAAAGGCGCGACGATTGGCTATCGTCACGTGCGTCTCGACCGGCTAAGCGACCACGACCGTTGACAAACTGGCCGTTGCGGCGGCCGCTTCTGACGGCTAGAGTGGTTGGTGTTGGACATAGTCCGTGGAGTGCCGAGTCCCAGGTACCCCTCTGGTCTTTGAACGCGTGGGTGACCACCGGTTCGATGTGCAGGTCGCGCGCCCGTTCGCGATTTTCGACACCGGTCATCGTTTTGGCAAGGCAGCGTGGCTGGCGCAAACCTTCGCCCGACACCGGTCACCCATGCTAGGGGAGGTTTTCAAGCATGCTGGGACCGGGTCACCGCTTATTTACCATGACAAAGGGATCGTCGGCTCGCCGTCTTCCACGTCCTCACCGGTTCTTTAGCATGCTCGTGATCGTGCTTCTTCTCGCGAGCATGTTCGCCGGGGTGGTCCCCACCCTCTCCCCACCGCCGGTCGCCGCGAGTCACGCGACGATGAGGCTGCCGGTTCCAAGTGGCGCCACCTGGACGATTGGCCAGGGGTACAACACCCGACCGACCGACGGCGGCACCCACTGGAACTGCGATCCCGCCGTTCTGCGTGACCAACCGACCCGGACCGAAAGCTGCCGCGCGCATTACCAATACAAGTTTTCCCTTGATCTCGCGCGCGCCGATGGCAATACCGCCGGCCAGCCGGTTTTGGCTCCGGCCAATGGCGTGATTCGCTGGATCGATCTCTCCACCGGTGGAATATCGATAGACCTCGGCGACGGCTACGCCTTCGCCTTTTTTCACGCCAATCTCGTCCCGGGACTCCAGCCAGGGCAACAGATTCAGCGCGGTCAGCGTCTCGGCACGGTTTCACCTCCCGGCCAGGGGGCGAACGGCGGCTGGCCTCACCTCCACATCACGCTCTGGCAGACCGGCGACGGCGGGAACTGGAGCCGCGTCGCGGTTCCCTTCACGGACAATCACGCGCTGGAAGGCTATGACTTTCCATTCCTCGGCGAGTCTTCACTGGACCAGCACCGGGGCCGGACCCTGTCCTCAACGAACCAAGAGATCGGGGGGGCCGCGCCAACGCTGTCGGCACCCGCGCTCCAGAGCCCCGCGACGGGAACCAGCTACCGCACTTACGCGCCACGGCCTAACTTGACGTGGTCGCCGGTCTCCGGTGCAACGGGCTATCAAGTTGTCGTCAACGACGGGCAAATGACCAGTCCTTGGCTCACGGGAACATCATGGACGATGCCCACGCTCACCAACGGGCAGTACGCCTGGCAGGTCCGGGCGAGATCAAGCACGGCGACCGGGCCACTGAGTCCGAAGTGGGTGCTATGGGTGGACACGTCCAATGCGACGCCGCCCCCGACTCCACCGCCTTCGGGCTCACTCGGAGTCAAGGTCAGCCCTTCCACTGGACAAGTCGGCGGCTCTTTCTCCATCATGGGTACGGGCTTTGGCCCGGGAGAGGCTATCCGCGTCTATGTCGACTCGGCTAGCAACGCGCCCATCGGCGCGGCCGCCGCCACGTCTGCTGGCAGCTTCGCCACGACGGTCACCATGCCGGACGCGAGCGCGGGCACGCATCGCTTCATCGCGCGCGGCATGAGCACCGGCCGCGTGACGGCGGCGGTATTCACCGTGACGCCCAGCCTCCAGCGGACACCCTACAGGGGCACTCCGGGCACGGCCGTGACCGTGACCGTCAAAGGCTTCGGCGCGTATGAATCGGTGCGCCTCAGCTGGGACACGGCCTCCGGAGCGTACCTCGGCGCGGCTCAGACCAATGCCGCCGGCACCGGCACCACCACGATCCGGATTCCGCAGGCGTCCGAGGGCTGGCACGACTATGTCGGCACGGGATCACGCACCGGTGCCCGAGGCTATGGCGCGATCAACGTGCTGAGCCCGGCCCCGGTGGGCGGCGGTGGCGGCTCCAGTGGCGGAGGCCAGATCGTTGGCCCCGGGAGCTACCGGATCACCGCGACCCGCGAGGGTTTGGTTGGGGGTACAACCTCCAGCGGCCACGTCATCGTCGCGGACGATCACTTCGTCTCCCTTCCGGCATGCACGGCGACATCTTGCCCCTGGCTCACGCCGGGTGTTCGCCACCAGCTCTGGGGCCTTCGGGTCGAGTGCGGCTCGCGCTGCTACGTGCGTGTCACCAATGTCGCGAACGGCGCCTGCTCGGTGGCCCCGATCTACGACGTCGGCCCATGGTTCACCAATGATGACTGGTGGAACCCCACGTCGGCGCGAATCCTGAACAACCTGGCAACGACCGAGAACATCCTCCGGCAGGGATACACTGGCGCGGATGCGGCCCGCGATGGCCTGGACGTCGGGTACGGACAGGCGCCGTCGGGCATCGGCATCTCCAACAAGGGGTATGAGGTCGGAAACCGGGCCTCGCTGGACATTGCCGACGGGACATGGGTAGATTTGGGTATCGCCATGGGTGCCGGTATTGCCCCGAACGGGATTATCGCCACCATGCTCTGGCAGAGCGGAGAGGATCCCCTCACCGCCGCGCGCGGCTGCGGTCAGACTTCCCCCAACGCCGGACGCGGCTCTTCGCCGACGCCACAGCCCCTGCCTCCACCGCCAGGGCCATCCACCCCGGCGACGTTCACCATCAGCGGTGAGCTCGGGATCACCGGCGTCGGACCTGACGCCGGCAATGGCGAACCGGCACCATCCACTCCGGGGGAGCGCACGCCGAGAGTGAGTATGC
>DASYWB010000060.1:0-3099 GCA_035936495.1 Thermomicrobiales bacterium | reverse complement strand
GGAAGTTGCCGTGGCTGTCGAGGGGGCACTGGCCGGGCATCGGACCATTGTTGCCTACGAATCCGGGCTCTTCGATGCTCAAAGCTGGATGCCGGGCCGGGAGGCGACGCGGATTCCCCCGGTAACCAGCGCAGGCGGGGGGCAGGTCAGCCTTCCCGTGGCGTTCCCGACGCAGTTGGTGCTCGAATCGGCAGGCCTGATCGCGCGGTTCCACGCCGCCACCACGGGCGTAGCATCGGGACAAGATCGGCCGACGACGACCCTCCGCGGGTTTGGTAGTGTCTCGAACCGGGCCTGGCGGTCGCTTCAGCACCGCCTCGATCCCCTGGCGCCGCGGCTGCTCCCCGTGCGTCGATGGCGGGCCGCGGGCAGGAGAGTCGTGCGCGACGCCCTCGCCAAGATCGAGGAAGCGGGGGCGGAGGGTGAGGTCGCGGATGTGGTGATCCATGGTGACCTATGGCCGGCGCATGTCTTGAGCACCCGGCGTGGCGAAGCCCTGAACGTCACCGGGATCGTCGATTGGACGGACGCCACGGCCGGCTCGCCATTGGTGGACATTGCCCAGTTGATCACGCATTTCGGAGGTTGGACGCCGGAGAACGCGGAGTCGGTGCTCGCCGCGTACCACGATATCCGGCCACTGGGGCCGACCGAGCGGCGGCTGTTGCCCTCGGTCGCCGCCCTCGACCTCGTGGCGGAGACCGGGTGGTTATTGCAGATCGGTTACTTTGACGAGGACGAGCTTGGCCAGGGGCAGCGCTCCTTCGTGCGAACGGGCGCGGATACGCTGATCCAATCATTAGAGACGCTGGCGAACGTCCTGGAGTTCGGGGAGACGAGCCCGCCGCGTCAGGTTCGCAGGTGGGTCCACCGCGAGCCGAGCGGTGGCAAGACGGCAAGGCGGCGAGGTGGCAAGGGACGCTAGATGATCACGCCGCTAATCGCGCCGAGGATTGCCCAGAGCAGGAGGAGCGCGAGGACGGCGCCGGTCATGCCGCCAAAGACGATCAGGAGGCTGATGAGCGCGTTCCGGTCGGACAGGCGCTTGTCCCGGCGTTCGGCGGCGGTGGGTTCCCGTCGCAGGTCGCGCCCGAAGCGGGCGGCGTCACCGCCCATTCCCCCGCCAAAGCCGCCGGCGTAACGGCTCATGATCTGATCCTGGATCACTTGTTGTTGAATCGTGCGATCGTATGCCTGGCGGGCTAACGGCTTCGTTAGGACCGCGTACGCCTCATTGAGATGCTTCGCGTGCTCCTCGGCCGCGGCTCGCCGGGCGCTCGACTGATGATCCGGGTGGACCCGCTTCATCGCGTCCCGATAGGCACGGGTGATCTCGGCGCGAGACGCGGTGTAGGGAACGCCGAGCAGGTGATAATGCGTTTCCGCGGCCGGCGGTGATGGCCGGTGTGACCCTGCCCTCGACCGGGACGCCTGGTGTCGTTGGGCTGTCGCTGGCAAAAGCTTGACTCCCGACAGACGAGTGGACAACCGCATCGCGGGCGAGTTCCCCCGGCCCCCTGGGACGAATTGTACCGCCCAGGGGACCGTGCGGCCGGTCGAGACGCGGCGGCGACGCCACGGTTCGCGCTAGAATCATTCCACCGGAAGGACAGCCGGTGGAAGGCATCGCGGGCCGACCCGGTCGCGATCATCGTCAGCCGGAGCAGAGGAGGGCCAATGCCGATCCAGGTGGTGACCGTTCCCTATCGGTATGACGAACGAGGGGAAGGGCTCGGTGCCGGCCCCAGTGCCTTGCTCGAGAAGGGCCTCATCGAGCGGCTGCAAAGCGTGGGCCTTGCGATTGCCGGAACGTCCGAATCGGAACTCGCGTCGCAGGAACGAGTGCCGGGCCGGAGGGCGCTGAACATTGGACGGCTCGGGGCTGCTACCGCCCGCCTGGTCGCCGGGGCCGTGGCCGAGGAGAACCGGGTCCTTGTCCTCTGTGGAGACGATACGGCGAGCATCGGCGTGCTCGCCGGCCTCCAAGCGATGCACGGGACTGGCGGCACCATTGGATTAATCTGGCTTGACGCGCACGGCGACTTTAATACCCCGGAGACATCCTACAGCGGCATCCTCGCGGGGATGCCGGTGGCGATCCTGGCGGGCCTCGCGGGGCCGCGGTGGCGGGCGGAGGCGGGATTGACGGCTCCTCTCGCGACGGACCGGATTATCATTGCCGGCGTCCGCGAGCTCGATGAAAAAGAGGAGAAACTCCTGCGCTCGACGGACACCCACGTTATCTCGACGAAAGAGGTGTGCGAGGGTGAATCCCTGCGTCAGGCCGTGGATCGACTGGAGGGAGCGACCGACTGTCTATGGATCCACGTCGATCTGGACGTCCTCGACCCGAGACATGTGCCCAGCGCTTCCACACCTGCCGAGGACGGGCTGGAGATCGATGAGCTGGCGCAGGCGATGCGGCTCATCCTGGAGACGGGCAAGGTTTGGGCCGTCTCGGTGGCCGGGTTGAACCCCGGGGCCGGAACCCGCGGCGAGCGGTCGGTGAAGACGACGCTGACGCTGCTGGAGCGGGCGCTGCCGGCATGGGGCGAGGCGGCAGGTGCCTAGGGCACCGACCGACGCCGCACGTCTGGACTCGCCGAGATTTCGCGCCTTCGCCTCATATCATACCGGGTTAGGGTAGTGCCTGGTATGTCCCTAAATCGGCATCATTCAGCGCGGGATTTCGCGGCGAGCCAGTCGTCGCGGAGGAGATCGAAGACGAGTGTGTCACGGTAGCAGCCATCTTTGACGTCGGTCCATTGGATGCGACCAGCGAGACGGTAGCCTTGTTTCCGGAGGGCAGCGGCAGAACGGTGGTTGGGCTCCCAGACGTAGGCGTGCAGTGCATGAAGAAGAAGCCGGTCGAAAGCGTAGGTGAGTAGTAGCCGCTTGGCTTCCGTGCCGTAGCCCTGACCACGAAATGAGGCGGGAAAGATTCCGCTGCCGGTTTCACCGGTGCGGTTGATCCAGTCAAGATGCTCGATGTTGACGAGCCCGATCATGCGGTTAGGCTCAGGATCGCCGCGAAGGCAGACGGCAAAGTGGACTTCGTGTGGCGGAGAACTGGCGTCCAGGTGTTCCAGCCAGTGGGCG
>DASYWB010000059.1:0-3472 GCA_035936495.1 Thermomicrobiales bacterium | reverse complement strand
CGCTTGCGGGTTGTGCTTCCAGAGCATCTGGTCAAACACGAAATTCTTCATGTACTGCGGGTAGACGCCGGTCGTCGCCCACGGCGACATTCCGGAGCCCTTGATCTCCGCGCTCAGGTCCATCATCTCGGGCCACGTCTTCGGATAGGTGTAGCCCCGCTCTTCCATGAACGTTGAGCTGTACCAGAGACCGGTCACGACGAGGACCAAGTTCAGGTAGAGCTGCTGCTCGTCGAATTTGCCCGTCTCCTGAGTGCCCTGCACAAACGTCTCGCCGACGGTCTTGCCCTCGATGTCATAGGACGGAGCGTTGAGCAAGTCGGTCAGGTCCGCGAGCTGGCCTTCGGCGACGAGTGCGGCGGTGTCCAGGTTGCCGGCGCCCGAGTTGTCGATGACGTCGGGAGGATTGCCGGCGACGAAGCGCGGCTGGAGCTGCTCGCCAAGGCGCTGGATCCCGGCGTAGGTAATCTCCGCGTCCGGGTAGAGCTTGGCGTACATCTCATTGTTGACGTACTGCGCGTATTCGTCACCGTAGCCGCCCTTGAAGATGACGACGTCGAGCGGCGCCGACGGGTCGACACCGAGTGGGTTCTCCGTATCCCCCTGCGCCGCGGCCGTCTTGCTCAACGCCACCGAGAGCGCGGGCACCGACAGCCCGAGCGCTCCCGCGCGCTCCATGAATTGCCGGCGGGTGTAACCCCGTACCTGTGCCTCCCGCAGGAGTTGCTGAATCCGTTGTTCGCTCATGAGAACCTCCATAACGTGGTGCGGTGAAGCACCGGATGATGAGCGGCGCACCCTTGCACCGTCTCGCCCGCGGCAGAGCTGCCTCGCATCGGGATTAACGTCCCGATGGTGATGGAGAATTGTCCATATCTGCGGTAGGCTGTCAAGCGCGGGCGATGCCTTGCCTCGCGGCCAAATCGGCATTACTTAGTGATGAGCCGCGCAGCAGCTTCACGCCTGCTTTGGCCCCTTGCATCATGAAGGCGCGGTCGGAGCCGGCGGTCAGGAATTGGAAGCCTTGCTCGGCACGGGTCTTGGCCTCGGCGGGACTGAACGCCGCGTAGCCGGGGATCTTGCCGGTGTTTTGGCAGGCTTTCAGGACTTGCTCGATGGCACTCTGGACGCCCTCGTGGTCCGCGCGGTCCTTGGGGTGGACGCCCATTGAGAAGGACAGATCGGATGGACCGATCCAGCAGCCGTCGATGCCCGGCGTCGCCATGATCGCCTCGGCGTTCTCGACCGCGTGGGCGCTCTCGATCTGGACGGCGACAAAGATCTGATCGTTGACCCGCTCCAGATAATCGTCGCCGTAGGCGATTGCTCGGCCCCAGCCGCAGGAGCGCTCTCCCTCGGGAGGAAAGCGGCAGGCATCGGCGGCACGGCGGGCGTCGTCAGCGTCGTGGACCAGGGGCACGACCACGCCGAGAGCGCCCTCATCGAGGAGGCGGCCGATCAGGACGAAGTCGTTGGCAGCAACGCGGACCATTGGCGTTGCACTGCCGCTGCTGGCACCCATCAGCCCGAGGATCGCGGTATCGAGGCCCCAGGAGCCGTGCTGGGTATCGACCATCAGGAAGTCGACCCCGCAGGAGGCGAGCGCCTCGGCGGCCACCGGCGACCCCAGCCCTAAGGCGTACCCAAACGCCGCCTGGCCGCCCAGCATTTTCGTCTTTGCGGTGTTCTCGCGCATTCCGCCCGCTCCCCTTTGCTGATAGCGATCGCATCATCGACCAATGGATGGCGGATCGTCGCATGGCATGGCGTGGAGGGCAAGTGCGGAGCTCGCTTGCGGATCGGTTGCTCACGTGCTGGGTAAGGCAAGATCCCATGCGCGTGCGACGGCACGTAGATCCTCGTCATCAGTGGATACCGGCGTCTCTTTCACGTCGATAAGGTCGATGCCATCGAAGATCGCCCAGCAGCTTAACTTCGGAGTATGGCGAGTGCAGTCGTGGATGCCAGAGTAACCTTGTTCATGCGCCCAACGGCCGATTTGTTGAGTGAGGCGGCGTTGATCACTGGCGGCGGCCGCGAGGTCGAAGTCGCGATAGCCATATTCCGCCAAGACCACTCGAAAGCGTTCCCGAAAATCAGCGTAGGTTTCGGGAGAGCGGAGATCAAGCCAGCGCCGTTCCCCCTTCGGATCGTTGATGCGGAAGCCGGCGATGAGGCGCGATGCGATCCATTCACGGCGGATGGGTTCAACTATGACGCCGGGATGATCGGGGCGAAAGGGGGCGAGCTTCTCGAAGAAGCACGCCCGGCGATCACCCGGGTACAGCACACGATAGACCGGTGGGGTCCGAGGGTCGTCAAACCGACCGCCGCCGACCTGGCGGAGGGCGGCCAGGCCAGCGCTGTTGGTCGTCTGCCGAGTCGATAGAGCGTTTCAGCTGGGGCGAGAAGCTCTCCCGGCATTAGCCATGAGCCAGAAAATCACAGGCGGCGAGCCGCACGCCTTCGGGATCGCTGGCGAGGACGACCGCAGGCGCGCGGTCCCCCAGCATCGGATTCTTGCCCGCGAACCAGCCTCGAACCGTGGGAGTGGCTTCGACCTCACGTAGCATATCGGCAATGCTCAGTGCCGCGCCTAGACGCGCCTCGCCGACCGGTACCTCCAGGGCCATATCCGGAGAGCCTGCTGCACGATCGCCCGGCCAAGGTCCGGAAGCGATCGCCAGCGCCAGCTCCTCGCCCAACACCTCCCGCACACGCGCGGCAAGGCGACGGTCAAGAGACTTGTTACGCGATCTCGGCAGGACGATGGACATCCGTGCCGATACTCCTATCCATCCCATACTACCATTTCATTAGTGCTTCACGTGTGGCGGCTTGGGAGATGAAGGACGTGATTGTTATGTCGCTGGGGGTGCCGATGCAAACCGACGACAAGCTCGTTCTGGCGTTGGATCAAGGGACGACGTCGAGCCGGGCGATCCTCTTTGGGACGGATGGGGTGGTGCGTGGGCTAGCCCAACGCCCGCTTGAGGCGACCTATCCCCATCCGGGTTGGGTGAATCAGGACGCGAACGAGATCTGGGAGAGCATCCGGGCGGTAGCCAGGGATGTCCTGGAACAATCTAGGATCGACCCTGGGCGAGTCTCCGCGATTGGAATCACGAACCAGCGGGAGACGACGATTCTCTGGGATCGGCGCACGGGCGAACCGGTCGCGCCGGCCATCGTCTGGCAGAGTCGCCAGACCGCGCCGCTGGTCGAGGCGATTGCCGAGCGCGGGATGGCGGAAACGTACCAACGCCTGACCGGGCTGGTGCCGGACGCCTACTTCTCGGCGACGAAGATCGCCTGGCTGCTCGATCAGGATGCCGAACTGCGGCGCCGGGCCGAGGCGGGTGAGATCTGCTTCGGGACGGTCGATAGCTGGTTGCTCTGGCACCTCTCCGCGGGGCGGATCCACGCCACCGACGTCACGAACGCCTCCCGGACGATGCTCTTCGACATCGCG
>DASYWB010000058.1:0-4250 GCA_035936495.1 Thermomicrobiales bacterium | reverse complement strand
CATTATCACCTGCTCGGCGTTCCCTACACCGCGTCTCGCGCCGAGATCATCCGTGCCTATCGGGACGCGATGAAGCGGGTCCATCCGGATCATCAGTCGAGCGCCCGGCGAGCCGCGGCCGAGGAGCACGCGAAGCAGCTCAATGAGGCGTACGCGGTCCTATCGAAGCCGTTAGCCCGCCAGGCATACGATCGCACGATTCAACAACACGTCGTCCAGGACCAGATCATGAGCCGCTACGCCGGCGGCTTTGGCGGGGGAATGGGCGGCGACGCCGCCCACTTCGGGCGCGGTCTGCACCGGGAACCCACCGCCGCCGAACGCCGGGACAAGCGCCTGTCCGACCGGAACGCGCTCATCAGCCTCCTGATCGTCTTTGGCGGCATGACCGGCGCCGTCCTCGTGCTCCTCCTGCTCTGGGCAATCCTCGGCGCGATTAGCGGCGCGATCATCTAGCGTCCCTTGCCACCTCGCCGCCTTGCCGTCTTGCCACCTCTCGGCTCGCGGTGGACCCACCTGCGAACCTGACGCGGCGGGCTCGTCTCCCCGAACTCCAGGACGTTCGCCAGCGTCTCTAATGATCGGATCAGCGTATCGGCGCCCGTCCGCACGAAGGAGCGCTGCCCCTGGCCAAGCTCGTCCTCGTCAAAGTAACCGATCTGCAACAACCCCCCGGTCTCCGCCACGAGATCGAGGGCGGCGACCGAGGGCAACAGCCGCCGCTCGGTCGGCCCCAGTGGCCGGATATCGTGGTATGCCGCCAGCACCGACTCCGCGTTCTCCGGCGTCCAGCCTCCAAAATGCGTAATCAGGTGCGCGATATCCACCAATGGCGAGCCAGCCGTGGCGTCCGTCCAATCGACGATCCCGGTGACGTTCAGGGCTTGGTCGCGCCGGGTGGTCAAGACATGCGCCGGCCATAGGTCACCATGAATCACCACATCCGCGACCTCACCCTCCGCCCCCGCTTCCTCGATCTTGGCGAGGGCGTCGCGCACGACTCTCCTGCCCGCTGCCCGCCACCGACGCACGGGGAGCAGCCGCGGCGCCAGGGGATCGAGGCGGTGCTGAAGCGACCGCCAGGCCCTGTTCGAGACACTACCAAACCCGCGGAGGGTCATCGTCGGCCGATTTGATCCCACTGCCGTGCCCATCGTGGCGGCGTGGAACCGCGCGATCAGGCCAGCCGATTCGAGCACCACCGGCGTCGGGAACGCCACGGGAAGGCTGACCTGCCCCCCGCCTGCGCTGGTTACCGGCGGAATCCGCGTCGCCTCCCGGCCCGGCATCCAGCTTTGAGCATCGAAGAGCCCGGATTCGTAGGCAACAATGGTCCGATGCCCGGCCAGTGCCCCCTCGACAGCCACGGCAACTTCCGGCACGACAACCACGTCTGCCTCTCGGGCGACGCGAAGCGCCTCATGGACGAAGGCGATGCGCTCGATCGACGCGCCCTCTGGCCAGCGCCGGATGCACCACGTCGCGTCTCCGACCGTGACCCGACCGAGGCGCCCGCCGGCGGTCAGCGGCTCGATGTCTACGGCATCAGGGAAGAACCGCCGTGCCACCGCCAGCAGCCCATCTGTTGGATTCCGCTGGTCTCGGGTGCTGTCGTCATTCTCCATGGGGCGAGTATAGCCGTCCGCACCTGCGGCTATCCGCCAGCGTAACCTTACGCATCGGCATCCGGCTTCTGCTCCAGGACCCCCAGGTCGACAAGCCGTTCCATCTCGACCACCGTCCGCTGGAACTCCTCCAACGCGGTCCGCACCGGCTCGGGTGAGGTCAGATCAACTCCGGCTCGTTGCAAGATGTTCAACGAGTAATCGGATCCGCCTGCCTTCAGCATGTCCCGATACCGCTCGGCCGCGGGCTCGCCCTCGTCTCGAATCTTCTTCGCCAGCGCGACCGCCGCCGAGATCCCGGTCGCGTATTGATAGACGTAGAACGCCCGGTAGAAATGCGGTATCCGGCCCCACCGGATCCCGGCTGCCTCGTCGATCTCCACACCGGGCAAGTAGGTCCGCTGGAGGTCGCTGAAGAGCTCGCTCAAGACATCGACCGTCAGCGGCTCCCCCCCCTCTGCTCGCCGGTGCGTCGCCAGCTCGAAGTCGGCGTAGAGCGCCTGCGTGATCAGCGTCCCAAAGAACGTGTCGGCAAACCGGTTGAGCAAGTCGAACCGGGTCAGCAAGTCATCCTCCGGCGTCTCCGCCAGGAGGTGCCATGTCAAGAGCACCTCATTGAGTGTCGAGGCGATTTCGGCCAGGAAGATCGTGTATTGGGCCTCGTGGTACGGCTGCGCGGCATCCGCGTAGAAGCTGTGCATCGCGTGCCCCGCTTCGTGGGCCAGCGTGAACACATCCGAAAGCGTCCCATTCCAGTTCATCAAGATGACGGGATGAACGCCATACGCTCCCCACGAGTACGCTCCCGAGCGCTTCCCCTTCGTCTCATGAACATCCACCCAACGTGATCCAAACCCGGCTGCCAGGTCGTCGACGTAGCGGTCCCCGAGCGGCTCCAACCCACTCAGCACGACGTCGACCGCCTCTTGGAACTCATAGTGCTTCCGAGGGGTCGGAGCCAGGGGCACACGAAGATCGTAGAGCGCGAGCTGGTCGACCCCCAGCGCTCGCGCCCGCAGCTGGAGGAAGCGTTCGAGCGCCGGCCTCGCCTCCTTCACCGCCTCCAGCAAGCTGTCATAGACCGTTTCCGGGATATTGTTGCCAAACAGCGCCGCCGCCCGCGCCGTATCATGCCGGTGGACCCGCGCGTAAAACACGTCCTTGCGGACTGAGCTCGCGTGGAGGCTTGCAAGCGTGTACCGGTGGGCGAGATAGGCCGCGCTGAGCGTCTCATGCGCTTCGCGCCGGACTTCCCGGTTCTGACTCTCCAGCAGCAGTCCGTAGCGCGCCTTGGTCAGCTCGACCTCACGCCCCTCGTCGTCATGCACGGTCCCATAGGTCAAATCCGCGTTGTCAAGCGCGCCGAACGCATCCGACGACGTTCGCGCCGTGTCCGTCCCCTGCGCCAAGACCTCCTCAACCTCAATGGAGCGGACATGCGGCCGTCGCCTGCTGAGATCCTCTAAGTAGAACCGGTATTTCCCTAGCATCGGGCTGGCCACGAACTCCTCTAATCGCTCGGCCGGCAAGGCCAGGATCTCGGGCTCGACGTAGGCCAGCGCCTCCGCCGCCTCGATGGCCATCGCCGTCGCCCGCTCGTAGCGTGCTAGCGCGGTCGTGTTCGTCGTGTCCTCGTCGCGCCGCAGCGCGGCATAGGTCATGAGATGTTCCAGCGTCAGACGCGCTTTCATCGCGTCATCCAAGGCGTTCAGCAGGCTCATCGCCGAGTCGCCGAGCATTCCCCGGTGCGCGGTCACGGTCGCCAGTTGTCCACTGAGCCGCTCGGCGGCTGCCTCCCATTCCCGCTCATCAGGATAAATCGACTCCAGTTCCCAGGTGTCCGCTACGTCCACCTGGGCCCGAGTCAAGATTTCCGCGTGTTCCGTTGGCGCGATCACGCTCTCGCTCCTGTTAGCTATCAGCCATCAGCATTCAGCTGCCAGCTATCGAGATCATCGACGTTCATCGTTTCAGCGTTCATGATACCCGGCGCGGGCGCGGGCGGCTCCTCTTTCGACAGCTGGCGTGGTAAGGTTCGCGGTCCACTTCTCGATGAGAATGAAGCGGGTCCCGACCCGGCGGGAGATGCCGTCCGTGCGCCTGTACATCGAGGTCGCTCGTCGCGAGTTCCAACGCCATCTCGCCTACCGAACGGCCACGCTTGCCGGTCTTTTCACCAACAGCGTCTTCGGGCTGATCTTCAGCGCGGTCTATATCGCGCTCTATCGCGACAGCGGCGGTCAGCGGGAAGTCGCCGGTTTCACGGTCGGCGAGGCCCTGGCATACGTCTGGATCACCCAGGCCCTGATCATGGTGGTTGCCATTTGGGGTACATGGGACATTGCGCTGGGAGTCCGCAGCGGCGAGATCTATGCAGACCTCTTCAAGCCCTACAACTATTACGCCTATTGGCTCAGCCGCGACCTCGGCCGCGCTGCCTGCTTCGCCCTCATTCGCTTCGTGCCGACCCTCCTCTTCGGGGCAGTCATGTTCGATCTCGCGCTGCCGACGGATGTCTAGACCTGGATAGGGTTCACGGCGGCGACCGTCCTCGCGGTGGTCGTCAGCTTCGCCATCCGCTTCATGCTCAACCTCTCCGCCTTCTGGCTGACCGATGTCCAGGGC
>DASYWB010000057.1:0-5205 GCA_035936495.1 Thermomicrobiales bacterium | reverse complement strand
GGCGCTCGAGTGGTTGACCGCCCAGCGTACGGCGTACGCCACTGGAGAGCCCATCGACGCCGATCTCTCGACGTATGACGATGGAGGATACGCCGTGCTCTATCAGGAGTCTCGACGGAACCTGAACCGGCTCGTCGAGATCATCGGCTACGATGCCTTGCCGCCAGATGTCAAGAGTTGGATCAGCCGCATCGATCTGGGACGCGACGATGCGAGATTAGCGAAGGCCGCCAACTCCTGAAGGTCATCCCAACGTAAGGTGAACCAAGGCTAGGAAGAATGACAACCGCCGACAACAGCCCCTCTCCTGGGGGTTGGTCGGGGGCCGCACGCCACCGATCGCGCCATCCGGGCCTGTCCGGCTGACCCGGGGCGCGCCTGACCATCCTGGTCCTGCCGCCACCCTGTGCCCTAGCCCGCGGTGACCGGTGCAAGGGGATGCCCGTACCGCCTCCCTCCGCGCCACCGCGGCCCAACCGCCGGGTGGTGGTCCGTGGCGGTCGGCGCGCGTTGGTGGCGGGTATCACCGGCGGTCGATAACTAGCGACTAGATGTCTGCTTCACGTACTCCCGCGGGTTCTCATCGAAGAGCCGCTTGCATTCCTCCGAGCAGAAATAATAGGCCTGGCCCTGGTATTGACTCTGGGCCTCCGCCTGGCTCGAATCGAACTGCATGCCGCAAACGGGATCAGTGACGGTTGCCATCTCACGCCTCCTCTGGTGTTGGACGACCCTCGGTAGCGCCGTGGTACTGCCACGCGGTGTCGGTGGCGGGCTCCTCGGCGCTGAGATCGTGTTGGTTCGGACCGCCGAGCGCATGACGCTCACGTACTTCCCCGGTGATTGGGTTCCGCGATGTGCCGGCCGGCCAGTCCTCCTCGGTGGAGACATCCCGCGCCTGAGCATGGTGGTCGGAAGACGTATCGGGCTGATTATTCATGGCGTGCTGCCTCGCTGACTACGCTGGCGACTCTGCCGGCGCGGCATGGTCGTGGATGTGAGCCTCCTTCCCGTGATTGCGCTCCTCGTCTTCCTGGCTGTAATCGTGGCTGTGCGTCAGTTCCGAGTGATTGTGCTCATGGGTATGCCATGAGGTGCGGTGTTCGTACTCGCCGATCGGCGTGCCACGATGCCAGTGAGTGACGTGATAATGGTCGTGGCTATGGGTGACCGCCGGATGCGTATGCTCCGGTTCCTTCCCCTCGCCCTCCGTGTACTGCGGTTCCATCGCGGACTCTCCTCTCCGAATCTCCCTGGTACAGCACGGCGCTGTGTCTGCCGCCGCAGAGAGTGTGCCACGGTGGCAACGTTGGTCACCTTTCGCGATCGAGAGGTCTCCGGCGACCATCGGTGCTGCTACCGAGGAAGTCCTATGGTCTGCGGGCGACGGTGACACGGTCTGATCGGGACAGGCAAAGAAGGCCGTTCGCTGACGAAGATCACGCGATACTCCACTCACTCAACGCGGCACTGATATACATTCATCGATAACGACGTTGCCGGCACGCCCCCACTGGGGTAGGCGATGTCACCCTCCCTGGCCGTTCAGCGTCTATGATGACCGCCAAGGATCGCGACCGGCGGTTCCTGGAGCGTGAGCCAAGGAGAAAGGCAATGAAGGCACCGACCACTGACACACCGCTCGTCCGGCTGGAGATTGGGCGAAGACTGGCGCTTGTGGGTCTGACACTCGCAGTCGTGGCCTTGAGCCTGGCTGGCTGGAACCACGTCGCGGCAGGGGGTCAGGGAGCAGAGCCGCGGGCGTCGCTCGGCTCAGCGGACCTCGCACAGTTGGCCCCCGGTTCTGAGCCGAGTTTGACCGTCACCGGCTACGGGGCAGCGACAGCCCCGGCTGATTCGGCACTCATTCAGCTGTTGATTGGCCCGGCCCAGGGGGATTTCGGGAAGGGGATGTACGAGAGCTCGAGTGGGGAAGTCCGAGTGGTCACCGCCGGCTCGGAAGTAGAAGTGCATGAAGACACAGCAATGCTGGGAACACCCGTGAGTCATGCCGATGGCGGCATGGCCGATCCCGTTGACGAGGCCGCGTTGGAGCCGCTGCTCGCGGCATTGGAGGAAGCGGGTATCGCGCGGGATGCCATCGAGGTGGTGGTCAGCCCGATCTCGGCCGCTCCATATGAGGGTCCATATAGCGCCGCCGCGCGCCTGGAGTTCACGATCCAGCAGCCTGAGCTCCCGGCGATCAATGAGCTCATGTCCACGCTGAGTCAGACGGCCGCCGAGGCCGGCCTCTCACTCATCCAGGCCGGCGCCTCCTATCAAGTGGAGGACTGCCAGTCGCTGGAAGACGAGGCAATGCAAGCCGCCATCGACGACGCGCGACAGCGTGCGGCCCGGCTCGCCGAACAGCTCGGCGTGACGACGGGCGAGACGCTTCTAGCGAGCGATTTCGCTATCTTCAGCGGCCCGAGCAATGTCGGCGGCTGTGCGCCGTTTGGCACGGACGAGGGTCACGTCAGTTATGGCGGTCCTGGAGGCCCGTTCCTCTCAATCCCCGACTACGATCCCTCGGCGCCCCCCGAGGTGACGGTTAGAAGACAGCTCTACCTCGGGCTCGCGATCACCTAGCGCTCGCCCGCTTGGGGCTCACGACGATGGCACCACCGGGAGCCGCCCCAGCGCGGCTCCCGGGCCGTTTCCAGCCCCGTCACACCATCGCCACGTCTGTATGGCAGGCTGCCCTGAGCAGGCGGGCTGGCAACCGGCGCCGGTCATCGGGAGGGACGAATGAAGAATGGGCAGCGGCCGGGAGCCGGCGAGGTGGTCCTCAAGACGGTGGGCCTGACGAAGCGGTTTGACAAGATCGTTGCGGTCGATGGCCTCGACGTCGAGGTGCGCGCGGGTGAAGTGCTGGGATTCCTGGGGCCGAACGGCTCCGGCAAGAGTACGACCGTCGGCATGATCCTCAGCTTGATCAGGCCCACCTCGGGGCATGTCGAGCTCTTCGGCCAGGACCTGACCAAGCGCCGTGACGTCATCCGGCGGCGTGTCGGAGCGATCATCGAGACCCCCGCGTTCTATCCCTATCTCTCAGGACGGGACAACCTCCGCGCCTTGGCGAAGGCTGCTGGTGGCGTCTCCGATTCGAGGATCGAGGAGCTGCTCTCGATGGTTAGCCTCACCGAACGCGCGGGCGGCAAGTTCAAGACCTACTCCCTCGGCATGAAGCAGCGCCTCGGCATCGCCTCGACGCTCCTCACCGATCCGGCGCTGGTCATTCTTGACGAGCCAACCAACGGCCTGGACCCCGCGGGACAGCGGGAGGTCCGGGGGATCATTCCTCGCCTCGCCACTGAGGGCCGGGCGGTGTTGCTAGCCAGTCATCTGCTCAACGAAGTCGAGCAGGTCTGCGACCGGGTCATCATCATCCGGCGAGGCAAGATGGTCGAGCAGGGCACGGTCGGCGACCTGCTAAGCCGCGGCGGGCACCTGGACATCGAGATCAGCGCGGACGAAGTGGAGACCGCCCTCAGGACCCTCCGAGCCGTGCCGGGTGTCGAGAAGGTTATGGCGGACGAAACCGGACGCCGCTTAACCGTGCTCGCCGAAACTGAAGGCCGGATCATCAACAAGGCGCTGGCCGAGCGGGGTATCTATGCCGCGGCCATCGTCCCCCGCCGGGGGACCCTGGAGCAGATCTTCCTCGACCTCACCGAGGGCAGCACACCGGGCGAGCAGACCGTAGACGGCAAGGCGGAAAGACGGCAAGGCCGCGAGGGCTGACCGCTCACCTAGGAAGGATGCTCTATGCTCTCATTGCTCAACAGCGAGCTTTTCCGGCTCGTCAAGCGGCCAATGCCGTGGATCATGCTGCTGATCTTGGCGATCGGTGTCGCCCTGCTCTATGGGGCGCTCTGGGCGGTGCTGGAAACGGCATCCAATGCGAATGACGCCGACGGCTTGAGCGGCAATCTTCGCATCGGTGCCACCACGGGACTAGGGCTCGGCCTGGTCTCAACCCTCGCCACGATCCTCGTCATCATCATCGCCAGCAGCATGATTGGGGCGGAGTACGGATGGGGCACGATCCGCACGTTGTTGCCGCGCGCTAGCGGACGGATGCCGCTGGCCATTGCTAAGCTGGTCACGATTGGGCTGTTCGTGACGATTCTAGTCGCGTTTGGGTATCTGGTGTCACTCGCGATGAGCGCGTTAGTCACGTCCGCCGCGGGTTTGAACGATGATCTTGGTGACGGCTTCGTCGTGCATTCCCTGGCCTCAGTCGGCCGCGTCATCTATACCACCGTGCCCTACGCTGCCCTTTCGTTCATGGTGGCCCTCTGGAGCCGTTCCAACGCCGCCGGTATCTCGGTCGGGCTGGCCATCTATCTCTTGGAAGATCTCGTCCTTGCCATCATCGGTCTCGCTGGCGACGCGGTCGACTGGCTCCCCGACTTGCTCTTGAGCGACAACGTGAGCGCGATCCTGGCGCTCAATAACGTCGAAGAGGCGGGATTCGGCGGCGTCAACCCAGCCGGTGGCCCCGACCCTTGGCAAGCCGCCGGCACCCTCGCCCTCTGGACGGCGCTCTTCCTCGCCATCGCCCTCGTCATCTTCCACCGCCGGGACGTGACCAACGAATAGATGACGCGAGGCATTCGCATCGTGTAGGGCGCGACCGGCGGGGTAGATCACCGATCCCCACCGCCCAACGAGCGAAGGCCCTCGCACCGCTCCTGCGAAATCCGGATGAGCTTGGAGAGCGCACCGGTGAGCGGCTCCCTCTGAACTCGGGGACCCGCCCCTCTCCCGGATTCTGTATCAATCGGCAGCGGGGCGGGTGTGGGCGGGCCCATCCTCAAGCGGACCGGTGTCCGCGGGTCGATGGCTCCATGAGCGCCGCCTCCGGTGAACGCGCAGCCTGGCTCGTCAGCCGGTGATGTCCGAGAGGGCGACGCCGAAGACGACGATGGCGACGCAGATGAGCAACAGCAGGATGATGACGACAATAATGCCGATCACCGCGCAACCGCCTAAGTCTTCGAAGATGTCCATCGACGCGTTTCCTCGCTTCCCTGGCGAAGCCGGCTGGCATGGTGGCCTGGACAGCTCGTCCGGTGACCTCATTCCGCTTTCGCGCGGTATGGTTTAGCCTCTTGCACGCACGTGCAGTGCCACATGGGCCTCAATGGTGCACGGCGCTCTTTCGCAACCAGCCGTTGACCGCCAGTGACAGGCGCGGCG
>DASYWB010000056.1:0-10807 GCA_035936495.1 Thermomicrobiales bacterium | reverse complement strand
CCCGGGCCGCGGCCGAGCAGCGGCTCTTCGTTGGGTACGTCGGTGCCAGCTACGAAGCGGCGGATTGCCAGACGCTGGAGCGGGAGGCCCGGCAAGCGGCCATCGACGACGCGCGAAGCCGCGCCGAGATCCAGGCCGCTTTGCTCGGCGTGCAGCTTGGCGACGTGATCGCCTCCTCCGACGTCGACCCGTACCCCAGCCAGGCGTTCGGCCCCTACGGACCGATTCCCGCGCCGTCCGGTGGCTGCGAGCCCCAGGCACCCCCGGGCTTCGGCGGAGACGTCGCCCCGGCCGTCACCCTGCCCCCGTTCGACCCCACGTCACAATCCGACGAGGTCGAGGTCTACCGCCAGCTCCGGATCACCTTCGCCATCGAAGGACAGGGGGCGCCGATCGCGACGCCCGAGTAGGCAATGCCTGAGACGGAGGCACGGGAACCGATCGTGCGGCAGAGCGGTATGGACAGAGGGCCTGCCTCCCCTTGATCAGCAACGCTCGCTGATGCCCCTCCTCCGAAATCGAGAAAGCGCGCTGGGGATGAAGTTCAGCTAATCGCCAGCCCCCAGCATGCGCAGCACCAGCGACGCCGCCCGTTTGCCCACCTCAGCGGTCGGGAACTCGGCAAAATCTCCGGCAAGGTCGGTCGCGGCGTGGTACTCGTTGTTCGAGATGTCCTTGATGGGCACGAAGGGTGTCTCATGCATTGCGCAGACTTGGGCAATCGCCGCGGCCTCCATGTCCTCACAGAAGGTGCCGTGGCGGCCATGGAGCACGTCGAGCCGTGCGTGCGCTTGGGTCCAGATATCCGCCGAGGCGACCGCGCCGGTGTGGACACGCGGCTCTCTGTATGGGACGGATTCCGGCCAACCCGCCTCGCGCGGCCATGGCTCCGGCGTCCAGCCTTGGGCGGCCCGGTGGGCGAGACCCAGCAGCTCCGGATCGGACCGGAGGTCGGATGGCGCCATCGTCTCGCCCCCGACCTCATAGGCGACGCCCTTGTACAGTTCCTCACCGCTCGCCAGGATGTGGACGGCCCCATGGTTGACGGACCGGTCGCCGATCACCACGTCGCCGGACAGGATCTCGCGCCGGTGCGCGCCCGAGCAACCGAAGTTGATGATCGCCCGCGGCCGGTGGCGATAGATGAGCCTCTCGGTCGCGGCCGCCGCGTTGACCATCCCCATTCCGGACCGCACCAGCACCAAGTGATGACCACCCGCCTCGGCGTAGCGATCGAGCCAGATGTCGTCTCGCTCCTCGCGCATGACCGCGATCCGCTCGACCAGATGGCGCAGCTCGGCGTCCATGGCAACGACGATGCCGATGGGAGCATTGGTAGGCCGAGGGGAATCAGACATGCACGCTCGCTCCTAACCTCATCGGGCGAACATCGGTGTTGCCCGGAGAGAATGCTCTCGTAGAAACCGTCCACCTATATAGCGGCCGACCGCGTGTCGGCCCGCGCTCCGTCAAACCCGATGCTCGTAGGAGGACACAAGGTCCTCCCCTACCCTTCCCCCGCTGAAGCGCTGCTCCGCCCATCGGCTTGAACCCTACAATCCGGACTGTCGATAAGAGAGGTTGTGGCGCGGGTTCATCGAGGGCACCTGCTCACCGCAGCAGCGCCAGGCTGATGCTCGTGCCCAGAATCGCCAGCACCAGCAGTGACAGCAACGCGTAGAGCCGGTCGCCGATGCGGAAGAAGCCGGCCGCGATCACCAGCGCGGCGACCACCGGCGTGCCGATGATGGTCACGATCGCGAGCTCGACCAGCGCGCTGGCCCGGCCATCCAGCAGCGCCGGGATGATCGCCGGCAGCGGCTGGGCTTCGCTCCGCAGCGGCTCTTGCCTGATGAGCGCGACGACGATCCCGACCGTCAGGAACGCCGCGCCAATCCGAAATCCCCACGTCAGGGTCGTCCGCGCCACCTCGTAGACCGGCGCCAGCTCCGTGGTTTGCTCTCCCGCATCTGCCCTCTTTCCGGGAGCGATAGCCGGCGCGGTCGCGACCAGCGGTGGTGTCGCGGCGGCGACCGCGTCCAGTTGCTCATCGGGGGAATCAGGCGGTGGCGGTGGGGTTCGGCTCATTCTTGCCCCGGCAGGGTGATCCCGGCCGCCCGCAGCAGCAGCGAGCCACCGAGGTAGAGCAAGATCACCACGAAGAGCAGCACCAGTCGCTCGGTTGGCACCCGCCGCGTGAGCCGCGAGCCAAGCTGGGACCCGAAGAAGATGCCGACGACGGCCGGCACGACGACTCTCGGGTCGATCTTCCCCTGCGCGTAGAAGACGGCCGCCGTCGCCACCGACGCAAACCCGACCATGAACGAGCTGGTTCCCGCGGCTGCCTTGACCGGTACGCGCATGAGCAGGTTCATCGCCGGCACCTGGATCGCGCCTCCGCCGATGCCGAGCATCCCGGACATGACACCCGCCGCGCCGCTGACGGCCACACCGAGCGGGACGCGTTGCGGCCGATACTGGACCACCGTTCGCGTGGCGGGGTCAATATACGACGCTTCCAGCCGCAGCCGAGTCGGTGCGTCCGCCTCGAACGGCGGCGGCGCGGCCCGGCGACGCAACGCCATGGAGACCGCCGAGTAGACAAGCAACGCGCCGAAGACGGCATTGATCAGATTCGTGCGAGCATAGAGCGCGATCAGGGCGCCGACGATGGCCCCTGCCGCGGTGGTCACCTGCAGCAGCATCGCCAGCCGGAGATTGGTGAAACGGCTACTGAGGTGGACTGTCGAGCCGACGATGGAGTTGGTGACGACCGCGACCGCGCTGGCCCCGATCGCCAACTTTTGATCGACACCGAAGAACAAGATGAAGATCGGGACGAGGAAGACCCCGCCCCCGAGCCCCAACATCGATCCCAAGATTGCCGCGCCGGCCGAGACCAGCCCCAACTCAACCGCCCGCGCGACGTCCACGAGAGCTCCTTGATGCGATGCCGGCATTGCCGCACGGCGTCCGATCTGCTCGGAGCCTTATAGCATCGTCATCGCGCGCTGGCCACTCTCCCTCACCACTGGCCGCGGAACCACCCTGCCGCGATCTCTCGATATCGGGCAGGGCTGTCTCCGTGGCAGTCGACAACGGCACGGCACGGTCAGCCGGGGGCAATGCCGCGAAGAGAGCTACGCCTCCGGCGCATGCAACCCGGCTTCGATGCCTGGTGCTCCCCCGAGTCGCGCGCCGGTGTGGACGAGCACCCTCCCGGCGGACCACCGTGCCCGTGCAGTCAGGCTCGACCAACGCTGGCGCGCCGCGAGGATGGATGCGGGCGCGCGTGGCGCCAGGCATACCTGCTCCGCCTGCCAGCCGCGCCCGGCTCGGGCGTCGAGCGTCTTGCGATCCGCCTCGACCGCCATGTAGTGCACCGTCATGTTCGGGTCCATGGTCTCATCCTCCTCGTCGTTCGCGGAAACCAGTGCCTCTTCCGTCCCGGCGACATTGAGCGCGCCGCCATGTTTAGATCGCCGGGGTCTCGAGAGCGGCCGGGCCTATCTCTCGCCATAGCGCCGATGAGGGAAGCTCGCTGCCATCCCCTGCCGCCGGAGGGACAGTCGCCGCCACGATGTCGAGGGCCGATCCGGCCGTCTCCGTGGCAAAAAGCAAGGTAATGGGGCGGTTCATCTCCAGGCGCTCTCGTTCCAGCGCGGAGCGCACTGCCTGGAACACGGCCGACGGAACGACACCAGTGAGCCAGACGTGGTCACACCAGTATTCATCGGCGAGCTCACGGGCATGCCGCTCGAGATGGGCGGCGTTCGGATCCTCGCGGAATCTCGGGTCCGGTCCATCACATGCCCGGTCGATCACTGCTAGCGTCGGGTATGGCTGCATGAGCGGCTTCCTTTCTTCACGGTCCGATCCGGGCGGCTACCTGACGAGTGGTCAGGAAGGGTTGGTGGCGAGGGGCGTTGGTTGTCCGATCAGCGGACGGTCGTCCTTGAGCGCGCGGCTGCTGGACGGCGCTCGGTCCCAACCAGCGGGTAAGCGCGCGGGCAACACTTCGGCCCAGGTCATGCCCAGCGAGGCCAGCTCGTGCTCCTTCGAGCGCGGCAGCTCTCGGCTATCATGGCCGAAGCGAACGGCGAGAATGGCCAAGAGACCCAGGACACCGATGGCGACAATGAATTCCATGTCTTCGCTCCTGTCAACGAACGTTCGCGCCAATAACAACGATCTGCCAAGCGTGGAGATCCTCTAGCCAGCGAAGCTGGTTGCGCTCTCGCCGAGTCCCTCCCTCGCCGAAGCCCGTAGCCGGGCTCCGAACATCTCAACCATCCGCATCACGGAACCCGGTACGAACGATGACGGCGGCTGCCGAACGGTCCGGCTCTGTTTCCGGCCCATGTGGTCACGCCCGACGTCGATCACGAGTTGGCGTCGGCGAATATCGGTGGCCCGGATGTCGTGCTCCGCGATTCCTAGCATCATCTCTGCTGCCTCCACGATTATGGGATGACCGGTGCCGCCTCGCGGCCCGTGGTGCCGACCCAGTGGGAGAGCACAGACCTATCGTGCGCCCGAACGAGATCCGGCACATCGGTCAGAAGCCCTATTTTTGGAGGAAGGGTGGATGTGAAGAACTAGGGCAGACTACGTATACGGGGATGGGGCACTACGTATACGTCGATCGCGCCTATACGTAGTGTTGTGCTTAGACGAGCTTGTGGCGGATCGCGTAGCTCGCGGCCGCGGTTCGAGAGTCGACGCCCAACTTGGCGAGGATGCTCTCGACGTGGTGCGATGCGGTCCGAGGGCTAATCGAGAGGGCGGTGGCGATTTCGGCATTGGAGCAACCCTCGGCCAGGTGGCGCAAGACTTCCCGCTCACGCCGGGTCAGCCCGATCATATCCTCGCCATCGACCTGAGAGGCCGGGAAGGAAATCGATGGGACAGTGACTGCCAGCGCCTCAGTCACGGCCTCCTCTAGCGACAGCCTCCGACCAGCCGTCCATTCGGCGACGAAGACATCTTCCGCTAAAGCCTGCCGCGTCACCATCACCTCGCGTTGATACTCAGCGAGGAACCATGGAGGCATCGGCGCATCGATGACCTCGCGCAGTGCCTCGGCCACGCCATAGAGCCGTGCGGCCACCAGCGGCTGACCGGTCATGCCAGCTATATCCGCTAAATCCTCGAACGACGCGGGCAGGGCCCGGAGATCATGCATGTCCCAGCGTAGACGGAGCGCTTGGTGCGAGAAATCCCGCGCGCGCGGATACTCTCGGGCCTTGTAGGCGACGTAGGCGAGGCCACCCAGCGCCCGCGCGACCCCGACAGCGCTGCTTTGAGCCCGGGAAAACCGTAGCTCCTCCTCCCAGCGGGTTCGCGCCAGCGCTAGATCGTCGGGATTGCCCGGCCGGTCCACGCCGCCCAAGTCTCCCAGTGTTGCCATCAGCGTTTGGGTCGTCACGATCCCCTCAGGATCTCCCGCCTCACGCCAGACGGCGAGGGCGTCCTCGAAGCGAGCACGCCCCGTCATCGGGTCGCCAGCGAGCTGCGCGATCTGGCCGAGCAGGGAGAGCGCCTTCGCCAGCGCCACCTTTTCGCCGGCCGCCCTCGCCTGATCAACACTCTGCATGGCGAGCCGGGTCGCTTCCACATGGTCACACCGCTCAGCTGCCAGCCGAGCCGCGGCCAGCGTCGCGCGGGCAACCAAGGGTGCCGGCACGCCATCGCTCCTGGCAAGCCCCCAACCCAGCCAGCGCGCTCCTTCCCGGCTGTGCCCGAGATACCACCATACGGGATCTAACGCATTTGTCAGTTCAAGGAGATCGGCGACAGCCCCTCGTGCTGCCAACCATTCCAGCGCCGCGCGGAGGTTCGCCTGCTCGGCCTCTAAGCGGTGTCCCCAGGAGACCGTCTCCTGCCGCGCGAACCCCTCGCTCGCCGCCTTGGCCAACGCCAAGCACCAAGCGTGGTGTCGGTGCCGCACAGCATCCTCATCACCACTCTCTCCGAGCCGTTCCAGACCGAACTCACGAATCGTCTCCAGCATCCGGAAGCGAGGTTCTCCATCCGGCCCCACCGTCTGTCGGAGGAGGCTTTGATCAACCAGCGAGGCGATGCAATCCAGGGTGCTGATCCCGCGATTGCTTTCCTCACCAGCGACGGCTTCCGCCGCTTCCAGCGTGCAGCCGCCGACGAATACGGCGAGGCGACGAAAGAGCTGCCGCTCCCTCTCACTCAGGAGATCGTGACTCCACACGATGGCGTCACGCATCGTGCGTAACCGGTCCGGCGCGTCGCGAGGCCCTCCGGTCAGCATCGGGAGCCGCTGCTCCAACCGGGTAAGCAAGGCGTGGGGCGAGAGATGCGCGACGCGCGAGGCGGCCAACTCAATCGCGAGGGGAAGACCGTCGACACGGCGGCAGATCGCGGCAATATCCGGGGCATTGGCTTTGGTCAGCTCGAATTCGGCGTCGGCCGCCTCCGCACGTTGGACAAAGAGGCGGACCGCCTCCGAGGTCATGAGGCCCGTTCCGAGACCGCCCCCATCTTTCGTATCCTCATCTGGCAGGCTGAGTGGCGAGACAGCGACATCGCGCTCGCCGGCGACGCGAAGCACGGCACGACTCGTCACCAGGATCGTGAGTTTCGGGCACGCGGTGAGTAGATTCACAACGTGAGGTGCCGCTTCTAAGACTTGCTCGAAGTTATCGAGGACGAGCAGCGCATTCCAGTCGTGCAGGAGCTCTTCCAGGCGCTCGGCAGCCGGACGCTGATGTCCTTCCCAGCGACCAAGCGCCCGCGCGATGGCCGGGATCACATGAACAGGGTCGGTGATCGCCGAGAGCGGAACCCACCACACCCCATCAGCGAACCTACCCTTGAGCTGCTCGGCAATCCGGAGCGCGAGCCGGGTCTTGCCCACCCCTCCGGGCCCCACGAGAACGACCAGGCGAACGTCGTCACGGGCGAGAAGGGCCGCCGCGGTGGCGACTTCACGCTCCCGTCCGACGAGCGGTGTCAGCGCCAGAGGCAAGCGGACAGACGAACGCTGATCTCGTTGAATGATCAGGTCCATGGAAGCGATGTCGTATCCGGAGTGCTCCGGTGGCAATGCGGCGGACATGGGCATCCCCGTCCCCATAGGGTATCCGCATGGTGAATTCCTTCACATGATGCCCGCGACTGATTGGTATGTCAACCGATCGCGAGGCCACCCCAGCTCTTGTGATTGACAGGACCCGCTGCCAGTGCCACACTCTCGACGCTGGCCGCCCATCCATCGCAGCGCGACGGCCACGGCGCCTTAACAGCTCAGCGTCATGCGATTTGGAGACGTTTGGGGCAGGCGATGTCTATCGCACCCAACGTCACCGGGGGAAGCCGGTGCAAGGCCGGCGCTGTCCCGCAACTGTATCGCCGGGCAATGTTCAGAACGATCACGATCTGGACAGGTCCCGCGGAGCCAGGTTACCCGTCCAAACCGCGTCCAACGCCCTTCGCGCGAAAGGGGAGGACATCCGATGGACCGTCCAGCGCCACCTTAGGCTCACTGACGCCACATTCGCTTGTCGCCCGCTCGCTTGAGAGCGGGTTTTTTGTTGTCGCCAGCATCAGGTCCAGTCGCCGTGCGAAATCGCGCGACGGCCGTGGACGTTGGGAGTATAGCCGTGGACCGAGCACGAGTAGCCTACCGGCGACCGATCCAGATGATCTTGGTCGTCGCCCTCGCCCTTTGGGCCTTCATCGGCACGGCCGCGGTTCACTCAGACGTGGCCCGCTCCGCGACGCCGGCAGCCAGCCCGGTCGCCTCGCCTGTCTCCGGCAGTGACCTCGAGCGAGCGGTCGCGTACCTGGAAGGCCAGCAGGCCGAGGACGGCGGCTTCCCCGGATTCGAGGGCACCAGCGATCCTGGCCTCACGACCGACGCGGTCATCGCCCTAGCGGCGGCGCGAGAAGCGGGCGTCGACGTCGCAGAGTCCATTGATGCTGCGCTCGCCTTCCTAACGGAGGAGGGGTTGGCCTACGCCGAGACTGGAGCGGGCCAGCGCGCCAAGCTGATCCTGGCCGTCATCGCCGCGGGGGCTGACCCGACCGCGTTCGCCGGTCAGGACCTCGTCGCGCCGCTCTTCGAGACGCTGCCCGAGACCGGCATCTCTGGCTCAGGGCTCTACGACCGCGCGCTCGCCACCCTGGCGGCCGCGGCGGTCGGCTCGGACCAGGCCGCGACGCTCGCCGAGCGATTCTCCAGCTACCAGATCGCTGATGGTTCGTGGGCGTTCGATGCCTCCACGGAGCCAGGCAGCGGGGATACCAACACGACGGCGCTCGTCGTCCAGGCCCTCGTCGCGGCCGGCATGGGGAACTCTCCGGCGATCGCGAACGCGCTCGCCTACCTCGGCATGGCTCAGGCACCAGGCGGCGGATTCGCCTACCAGCCCGCCGACCCGCTGGTTCCCGACGCTAACTCGACCGCGCTGGCAATCCAGGCCCTGATCGCCGCCGGCACAGACATCTCGGGAGGCGCGGCCGGTGACGCCATGCAAGCCCTGGCGGCGTTTCAGAATCCCAGTGGCGGTTTCCGATACACCGAGGAGGTCCCGGACGACAACCTCTTCGCGACGGTTCAAGCCATCCCCGCTCTGGCCGGATGGGCACTGCCGATCTTGCCGGATGGTGCGACCGCGACGCCCGTCGCCTCGCCCTTCTCATCTGCCGCTTAGGTCATGATGCTTGCCGTAGACGCCAGCGGGCGCAACGGCCTCTCTCCCGATACCGGGAGAGGCGGGGCACCCACACCTTCTCTCCCGGACAGGTTGGTCAACCAAAGACCCGCCCCTGCCGTCGGGGTCGACCTCGTGTCGGCCCGTTGCTCGCGGGACCCTCACGCGGGAGGGCACCAGGTCCTCCTCGCGCTCCTCTTCCTGATTCTGCTGGCAATGATGGGGACCGGGGGGGCGCAGGCGGCCACCCCTATCTCCGGCGACAACCTCCATCACGCCGGGCTCGTCGTCCGGCATGGCGATGGCCGGCTGACCTACGCCTACGTGGCCTTTCAGGAGGACGAGATCAGCGGCCTCCAGTTGCTGGAGCGGACGGGAATCGAACAGGTAACTTTGCCCTTCGGCGGTCTCGGCGCCGCGGTCTGTTCGCTGGAGGGTGAGGGTTGCCCGGCCGGCGAATGCCGCCGGAACGTCTGCCAAAGCGGTCAGGATGCGCCCTACTGGCGCTACTTCCGCCAAACCGAGCCGGGCATGTGGCAACCCGCCCCACTTGGGGCCAGCAGCGCGCGTGTCACAGACGGCGCCATCGACGCCTGGGTCTGGACGACGGCCGATGCCGGCCTGCCCGCGATCAGGATGGATGATGTGCGGCGGCTCGCGGGCGTGGCCGGCAACGGCGTCGCGGCATCCGGCGAGATCCCGACGGCCGCCGTGCGGTCCGCGTACCCCCCGGGACCGAGTGATGAGGCCGGCGGCGGGTCGCCGGCCACGCTCGTTGCCGGGGTCGGCCTCATCGTTTTGGTAGCCTTGGGTGGGATCTTCGCGGTCCGGCGCGCGCGTCAAGGGACAGGGTGATGACGGCGCGTCAGCGGCCGATCCGCGATGACGACTCCGCACGCTGGCTGGACCCGGAGCCCGAGGACCCCCGCCTCGACCCTCGGGCTTGGCTAGCCTGGGCGCTGGCGGCCAGCCTGCCGCCGCTAGCCAGCCGGAATCCGCTCGTCCTCCTGATGGTGCTGGCGGCGGTGCTCGGTGTCCGGGCCGCGTGGTCGCCGGTCGTTTCCCGTGCCGGGGCTTGGGGGGGAATCGTCCGGCTCGCGGTGCTCTTCGCCGCCATCGGGGCGCTCTTCAACCTGCTCACCGTGCGCATTGGGGAGAGCGTTCTCTACCGGCTGCCGGAAGCCTGGCCGTTGATTGGCGGACCGCTCACGCTCAACGCGCTGGTCTACGGCCTGCTCACGGGCTTGGCGCTCCTAACACTGGTGCTGATCGGCACGACCCTGGGCATGGTCCTGGATTGGCCGATGCTGCTGCGACAGGTGCCGTCAAGGCTGACGCCAGTCGCGGTCGCCGGCTCGGTCGCCTGGGCGTTCTTGCCACAGACGGCCATCGCGCTGCGCGAGATACGTGAGGCACGGTCGGCGCGCGGTTACCACGGGAGGGGACCCGGTGGGTTCGTCTCGCTCCTGGTGCCGCTGCTCTCGGGCGGTCTGGAACGGGCGCTCATGCTGGCCGAGGCGATGGAGGCCCGCGGTTTTGGCGCCACGCTCGGCGAGCCATCCCGGAACCAACGTTGGTGCGGAATCTCGGTGGCGATGGGACTAAGCTCCGGCATCATCGGTGGGTATCTGTTTGCCGCCGGCGATCCGCTCATCGCCGGAGCCTTCCTAGCGATGGGATTATGCCTCCTGGCCATCGCGGAGCGGTCATCCCGGTCGCTTCCGCGCCAGACCCGCCTCCGGACGATTGATCGCGGCCGGCGGGAGACGGTCATCGTTGCCGGCGCCGCGCTGGCCCTTCTTGGCATCATCGTCACGCTCATCGTCGATCCCTCAGCGCTCGGCTACGATCCCTACCCTCGCCTCGTGGTGCCGCGCGTGCCCCTCGGGCTGCTCGCGTCCCTGGCGGCGCTCCTGGCCCCGGCCTTCGTCGTCCCGGTTGGCTCACGGCGTGAGGCGGGAAACCCATGAG
This sequence comes from Thermomicrobiales bacterium, assembly GCA_035936495.1. GTDB lineage: Bacteria > Chloroflexota > Chloroflexia > Thermomicrobiales > UBA6265 > DASYWB01. Next base: position 149 of record DASYWB010000056.1, on the reverse strand, counting down.
CGCGTCCATGGCTACGCCGCCGCCGGTCGTGCTGGAGCGCGTCAGCTACGCCTATCCCTCGGCAGCCGCCGCGGCGCTCGTCGACCTGAATTGGCAGGTCGAAGCGGGGTCGTTCACGGTGGTCGCGGGACCATCGGGCAGCGGCAAGA
>DASYWB010000055.1:0-4940 GCA_035936495.1 Thermomicrobiales bacterium | reverse complement strand
GATGGGTGTAGAACGGCCGCTTGACACGCGGATAGCCAGTCACGAAGATGAACTCGGAACCGTGGGCCCGCGCCGCCCACGCGCCCAGCCATCGCTCATGCGCCGGAGCGAGGTCGTCCTTACCGGAGTGATCCTCTCCGGTATCCTGACTGATCAGAGCCAGCGCCTCCTGGAACGTGAGCGATGGGATCGTCTCCGGCACCACCGGCAGCTCAGTCTCAAGCCGCGCCAGCGCATCCGGAGATCGCTCGTTCACCGCCATCACCATACCCGAGACCACATCCCGCAGCACCCCCATGACCGTGCGGTGATCTTCGATAAACGCCATCTCGGCATCCAGCGACGTGTATTCGTTGAGATGTCGAGGCGTGTCATGCGGCTCGGCCCGGAAGACCGGTCCAACTTCATAGACTCGTTCAAACACGCCCACCATCATCTGCTTGTAGAACTGCGGACTCTGGGCCAGGTATGCCGTCCGGCCGAAATACTCGACCGGGAAGACATTCGCGCCGCTTTCGGTTGCCGCGCTCACCAGCTTCGGGGTGCGAATCTCCGTGAATCCCAGATCATCGAGTGTGGTCCGAAAGCCGTAGGTCGATGCCGCGGCGACCTGCAGAACCGCTCGCCGGCGGGGATGGCGCAGGGAGAGCGCGGCATGATCCAACATGGTCGGCAGCGGCAGTCCCAACTCGGGCCGAAACAGGTCGAATGGCGGCGTCTCGGCCTCGCCGAGGACCTGCACCTGCGATAGCCGCACCTCGACTCCGCCTGGAGCCGCCGGACAGGCCTCGACGGTTCCCGTGACGGCTACCACCGTCTCATGCCCCAGCTTCTCGAGAAGAGCGAGCAGCGCGTCTTCATCCACGACCGTCTGAACGGTGCCGTGAGCATCGCGCACGATAAGAAATCCAACATGCTTGAGGCGGCGAATGTGATGGACCCATCCCTTGAGCCTGATCGTCTCGCCGACGTGGTCACAAACCTCGTCCGACCACGTGCGGCCCCAAGTTGTCCCGCCCTGCGGTGTATCTCCGACCTCCGTCTCTCCGTCCATGGTGACACGCTCCTTAAATGCGAGCGCCCACTCGTCATGCGGACGAGTGGGCGCTCGTGGTGCCACCGCAATTCGCCACCGGTTGCATGACAACCAGTAGCCTTGAATGTCTGATAACGGGGACGAGCCGGCGAGGCTTACCTGACCACGGCGCCTGGAGCGGAGCGGCCGTTCTTCCCCGCGCTCGGGAGGGTCTTCACTCGGGTCCCGACACCACCCTCTCACCACCGGCGGCTCGCTGAGGTCGGAGGTGCCCGTGCTACTCATCTCCTTCGGCGCGTTGGCGCCAAGATAGCCGACGGCCGGGGAGGGAAGCAAGTTCACCCCGATCCCGGGCTTCGTCGGCACGCCGGTGCGTGGCGATACCACTACCGTCCGGACCCGGCGATCACGTCGCGAAAGAAGTCGACCAACCTGTCAGCGTGGTGGTCGAAGGTGAACAGGTCCCGCTGGCGCCAGGCATTGTCCCTCAGGCGCTCCATCGCCGGTTCATCACGAAGATGGGTGGCCGTCTCTTCCATATCAGTGACGAAGACCCCGATGTCGAGGTCGCGAGCAAGAGCCTGCGTGGCGACGATCGCTCCGGGGTTGTCGCGCTGCAGTACCGGCAGGCCAGCGGCGGCAAACGTCGCCAGCCTAGCCGGGTAGTTCAGGTCATCCCAATTCGCCCGGCGGAGATCGCCGCCATTCTCGCTCTCGAAGAAGTGGAGCCAACCAGCGTCGTACTTTGAGAACTCGCTCACCCAGCCGTCCTGCGCCACCTGCGCGTGGAGATGGAGGTGGTTTGGTGCGATAGCTTGAGCCCGGGGAATCCACTCGGCCCAGTCGTGGTGCATCGATTCACCATAGAAGTGGAGATGCACGCCTAGGGCTGCCAGCTCGGCGACGAGGTGAACATGGAGGCCGATGGGCCTGCCGGGGATCACGGTATGAAGCTCACCGTCGATCTCGGAGAGGCGCCGGGAGCGGGGAGCATCGAACCAGTCGCGCTTTGGCAGATCGCCGTCGAGAACAAGTGTCCGCACCGAGTCAGCGGCGGCGGGAATCGCCGTCGCGAACCAAGCGCACTGCTCCGGGCTGGAGTAGATGCAGCCATCGGAGCGGCTATGGAGGTCCACGAGCCTGCCCCAGGTGCCTTTCTCGAGGCAGATGAACGGTCCCTCCTTGAAGTGCCAGACGAAGGGCACGCCCTGAGCGCTCCGCATCACCTCGTGCGCGAACGGCACCGCCTGCCAGTTCAGCAGGGCGTAGATAATGTCCGGCTTGAGCCGGCGGATCTCCTCCCGCCAATGGGCACGGGGCAGATCACGCACATGCCCGAATGGCAGCGGCCCGACAGTATTCAACCCCTCCGGCTCCGGCATCCATAGCCCGTAAAGGCGGTGTCCTCGCTCTTCCAGCGCCAGGACCCGTTCCGGGTTATAGGCTAGCTCGCCGACTAGCAGGATCGTCAGCCCGCCCGCGGCCGGTGGGGTATCGGGTCGCTCACGGAAGCGCCGGTACCGGTCGATCTCGTCGATGTGCAAACCGGTAGTAGACCGGAACCGGATCGGGTCGGTGACGCCGTAGTGTTCCCGGTAGCGATTGATCCCTCGGCGAATCAGCTTGTGGTGCTGGTGCGGATGGTCAACCCACTCACAGGAGATGCGACCAGTGCCCACGCAGGCGCCCCGCCCCCGAAGCCTGTCCCAGAACAGGCGATCCAGATCGTCGGTGACCAGCTCGTACCGCTCGGTCCAACGGTCGTCTGTTCGCCGGTGAAGGACCTGAACGAGTTGCAACGGCTCACCTGGCGCCAGGCACTCCGCCGCCCGGTTGTAGTGGTGGCGGACCCCGCTGTAGGCGAGGACGGCATCCGGCTTCCTATCGAGGCAGAGGACCAGGGATGCTAAGTGTTCCTCGTAATAGACGTCGTCCGCCGGCAGGTAGGCGACGAGCGGTGCCCGGGCGCGATCCAGCCCGTAATTGAGCGCCGCCCCGAGACCACCATTACGGGTGAGCCGTTCGTACTGGATCCGCCTGTCCGCGAGGTAGGGTGCCACCAGACCGGCGATCTCGCCAGGTGAGCCATCGTCAACAATGAGCAGCTCCCACGCCTGAAATGACTGCGCCAGTAGACTTTCTACCGCGCGGCGGACGAAGGCGGCCTGGCAGAATACGGGCATCAGTACAGAGACGCGCGGCGCGGGGTCAACGCACTCCCTGGACAAAGACGCCGCTGGCGGACTCACCATCATCCGCAGCCCGTCCGGTTTCCCGAGGCGGCGGCCTTGCCGGACGACCGGGGAGCGGCCATGTGAGCCATACCCTCTTGCTCCGCTAACAGGTGAGCAAAGAGTTCGGTCGCCTCGCGCGACCGGTCGGGCACATTGGTTTCCACGCCAAGGTGGTACGTTCCGCTGGGCAAAATGCCACAGCCGCCGTACTTGCGAATGAGGAGGAACTGGGCCATCGCCTCCTCCCCTGCATGTCCAGGGGGAAGCCGTTCCCACCACGAGAACCCGCCGACGTCGAGCAGCTTCTCCCGGTCATACAGCACGTTCGCTCCCCCGACCCAGGCCACCTTGTAGCGAATGATCTCGTCGTCGTGAATCAGTCGTTCTGCCAAGTGCAGGGGATTCGCGGCGCTGTTCACCGCCGCTCGGTGCCATGGGATATCACCGGGGGCGAATGGTTCCGGTCGGACAGGCCCGTGCCAGATCTCGATGTGCTGCTGATGCGGCCGCACATCATCTAAGTACTGCAGCCCGGTCGCGGCACAACCCACGAAACCGCAGCCCTCGGCACGCAGCGCATCGAGCATGCGGGCCATCACGGGTGGATCAAGTAGCACGTCGTCGTCTAAGAAATGGACATAGGGTGCCTGGCTCTGTTCCAGAAGGAACTGACGCTGCTGAGCCATCCCCAGCCGGGGGAAGTTGCGCAGGAGTGCGACGCGATGTCCCCGGCGCCGGAGAGCGAGCACGAGCGTCTCGATCTCGGCGCTCTGGAGATAGGCGGCGTCCTCATCCGTCTGATCCGCGATGATGACATTAAAGTCGGCAAAGGTCTGTCCAAGCAGGCTGGCCAAGACGATGGCGAGCCCCGTCTTTCTTCGATACGTGGGGATCAAGACGTCAACCAGCGCCACGGACAGGAAACCTCCACACGATCGACGTATCAGCGGGGCATATGCTCCGAGAGCATTCTATGCAGACTACGTGCCAGTAGTGCGTGGCGCATCCGAAGGATCAACGGCGAGGCACCATCCGCAACCCGCGGGTTGCTCAATGGGGAAGCGAGATGAGTGACGACAGACCAGGCAGGGTCGCGAGTCTCAAGACCACCTGTCACCCGCTCCATCAGACAGCGCATGCTCGTGGATCATCGAGGTCGAGGCCCGCTGGGAAGGCCGCTTCGACGTCCTTGAGCGCCACTTGGAGACCTGCCATGAGTCGCCCAAGAACAGCGCCGCGTCGGTATGGCATGATGAGCGAATAATCTCGTAATGACGCTGTACGGATTCACCGTGCTTTAGGAGTCTCAATGCGCAACGTTCCGACCTCCTTTTGGCATCGAACTCGCCGTCCGGTCCAGGCCTGGCACCACCGGGTAGCGGTCGCGCAGGGAGGTTACTACCTCATCACCGGGATCTGGCCGCTTCTCCACATGCGGTCCTTCGAGGCAATCTCCGGTCCGAAGACTGACCGGTGGCTCGTCAAGACAGCCGGAGTCTTGATCACCGCGATAGGCGCCACCCTGCTCATTGCCGACCGGCGCGAACGGGCAGCCACGCCCGAGGCAACGGTCCTTGCCACCGGCAGCGCCCTCGGCCTTACGGCCATTGACGTCATCTATGCTAGCAAGCGCCGCATCTCACCCGTCTACCTACTCGACGCGGCCGCGG
>DASYWB010000054.1:0-4479 GCA_035936495.1 Thermomicrobiales bacterium | reverse complement strand
GGGCGACGAGCGCACCGACGAGCTACGCCCGGGCCGGCACTCCATCCCCGCGTGTTCCTTCCTGACGCCGTGGCCTCCGCTAATTACAAGCGCGAGTCGTCGATATCTCGCTGGAGCCGCGGCCGATTGGTCCCCCTGATGGACCGAGCGGCACGCTTCCGCAACGGGCAAGCCCTGTGCATGAATGATGCCGCTGCGGTGGAGAGAGTGATTGACAGAAGCCGATCATGGCCGTTGATGGCGCTAGACCTGGTATTGGTGCTCATCCTCGGGCTGGGGCTGGTAACCGCGGCGCCCGTGGTACCACTGGCGCCGGCGAGGCTGAACCCGGCGAGGACGCGTAGCCGGCAACCCCGGCGGGGCGGCATGCACGGGCGTCCTCGCCGCCTCCCAGTGGTGAGAGGGTATTTGGCAGGCGAGGACCGGGCGGTGCGAGGCCGGACACGACATGCCGTGCCCGGCTCCATTCCGGGTGGCCCCCGGCCGCATCACCCAAACGGGGCGACCCTTCCGCACAGCGAAGCCCGCGCCGATCCCAGCGGTCCATCGTCCCCCGCACGGCGATGTGCCCGGGACCGCGACGTCACCCACCCACCCGCGCAGAACCCCCACGCGCCGCGCCACACCCCCTCGCCCCAAGCGGCAGCGGAGCGGGGGGTAGGGGGGCCCGGAGGTCAGTGAGGGTCGCTCCCCCATCACCTGCCCGCAGGCTTCGACACCAATCCCGCGTTGAAGGCGTAGAGTACCGCCTGGGTCCGGTCCCGGACGCCGATCTTATGGAACAGCGCCGATAGGTTGTTCTTCACCGTGCTCTCCGCCAGGCCGAGCTCGTTCGCGATCTGACGATTGTTGCAGCCAGCGACAAGCAATTGCAGCAGCGCTATCTCTCGCTGGGTAAGCTCCCCCTCATTCCCGGAGTCGACGGCGGTGCGAGTAACCATCCGGTGGTATGCGCGCATCAGCACCGGCGCTAATGAGGGATCGATCGCTGAACCCCCACTCGCCGCCAGGCGAACCGCTCGCAGCACGTCGTCCGAACGCGAGCTCTTGAGCAGATAGCCTTTGGCTCCGGCGCGCATCGCCTTCATCGCGTCGTCGTCGTCCCATGCCATCGTCAGGATGATCACGCTCGTCTCCGGGCAGCATCGGGACACCGCGTCCGTCGCGCGAAGGCCGTCAGTCTCGGGCATGTTGATATCCATCAGCACGACACGCGGCCGCAGCTCACGGACTCGCGCGATCGCCTCTTGCCCATTGGAGGCTTCCCCGACAACTTCCACCTCGCCCGTGGACTCCAGCAAGTATCGCAACCCTTCGCGGAAGAGGTGATGGTCATCGGCGAGCACGACCGGGATCTTGCCAGTGCTCCCCCCGTCGGCCGCAGTCGTGTCGGATGATGCCGGTGTCGCCACTCCACCTACTCCTCACCGTTGATCCCATGGATCGCGTCGAGCAGGATCGGCTGGTTGGCTTCGCGTCCTCGGCCCGCGTCCGTTCCGGCTTGTGGGAGCCGGGTTCACCGATCGGCCTGGTCCAGGGAAATTCGAGTCGCACCTGGTGTCATCGGAATCCGGGCGCGGACCTCGGTGCCCTGACCAATTGATGAGCCGATCTCAATGCGGCCACCGGTCTCCTCAGCCAACTCGCGAATTTGAGCCAGCCCAAAGTGACCTGGTGGCGCCGAACCGTCGAAGCCGATGCCGTCATCCTGGACAACCAACTCCACCTCGGACCCCACCCGATGGACCTCCAACCGGACCGTTTCCGCGTGCGCGTGTTTCCGTACGTTGTGAAGCGCCTCCCGCGTGATCCCCACGAGGGCTTGCTCGACTTCGGGCGTCAATTGCACGCCGCTGACGTCATCGACGTCGACTTCGAGAGATGCGGAGTCAGGATCCATCTCGGCGACAAGCGCCCGTAGCGGTCCGGTCATACTCGGCGCGGCTTGGCTCACCGTGCCCGTCCGCAGCCCGCTGATGGATTGCCGCAGGCCGTCAACGGCCCGATCCAGGAGATCACGGGCTTGCCGAGCATCGGCGCTGCCTGGCTCGTTGGGTCCCAGGAGCTTCACCTGCCGGTCGAGCGCCATTCCCAGCAACGCCAGGAGTTGGGCTGGACCATCGTGAAGCTTTCGCCCGAGCGCCTTCGCCTGCGCGGCGAGCGCGGCTTCGTGTTCGGCCGCGGTCACGGTGGACCTGAGGCGATGCCGCAGGACGAGGTTAGCCAGCGCCTGGCTCACGACTACCCCGATTGCGCCGAGGCCAATACCCACGGTGGGCATCTCGTCGAGCGGCCGGCCGCTCTCACGCTCGATCAAGATGGCACCCAGCAGGGAGTCACCACGAACAAACGGTACGACCGTCAGCCCAGAGCTCGCATCGAGCATCACTGGCCGTATGCCTGGTGCTGGTCCGCCTGGCGCATGAGCCGAGATCCACTGCCGGTGCAGCTCGGAGGCCGCGCGCGTTGCCTGGTGAGGAGGCACGTTCCCATCGGGGTTATACGCGAGGCAGAGGAGGCCGTGATCATCGCGATGAAGGATCGCTACCGCCCGCACACGCGGTAACCGCGTCGCGAGCTCATACGTCGCGAGGTAGACATGGTTCACCGTCGGTGCGTTGGCGATAGCGGTGATGCCGGCCGCAAACGCATCCGTGGTCCCCACCGGGTAGACGCCTTCCTCTTCCCGGCTTGGGATCAGGGTCCTGATGTCTGGAGGCAAATCAGTAGCTTCCACCGACGCTTCCCTCCACCGCCGAGCGCCGGCAGTGGTTGGATCGACGCCCCTACATTGGTGCTTTGATACCATCCTAATGTTCAAGGGTGCGGATCGTAAGGAGGCGGGCTAAACCGTTGGTCCCGAAGAGAGATGTGCCGTTTGCCTGCGTCGGGGGTCCGCTAACCATAGGCTGCGGCTATACTCGCGGTATGTCCGAACGTCCAAGCTCAGCATCCAGGAACCTATGACTGGCGTTGAGATCACTTTTCTCGGAACGGGAACCTCGAATGGGATTCCCGTTATCGGCTGCCACTGCGCTGTCTGCTCGTCGAATGATCCTCGTGACCGGCGAACACGGACTTCGGCGGTCGTTCGTGATCGGTCGAATGACCGTACCTATCTCATCGACACGGCGACCGAGCTCCGGCTCCAGGCGCTGGGCCTTGGACTGACCCGCGTCGATGCTGTCTTGATGACTCACGCGCATGCCGACCACACCGGCGGCTTCGACGACCTCCGTCGCTTCAACGAGATGCAGTCGGAGGCGATCCCGATCTATGCCAACATCATAACCGCCAAGATGCTCGAGGAGCGCTTTGCCTACGCGTTCACCGACGCCTTCAGCTTCTATGGGGGTAAGCCGGACCTGCGACTGCATGAGATCAGCGGGCCATTTGCGCTGTTTGGCCGCCAGATCACACCCATCCCGGTGTTCCATGGCAAGCTCCCAGTTCTGGGTTATCGGATCGATAACATGGCCTACGTCACCGACGCCAAGACGATTCCGGGATCCTCGCTGGACCTCTTACGCGGGCTGGATATCTTAGTCCTGAACGCGCTTCGTGCCACACCCCATCCGACACACCTCAGCCTTCCGGAAGCGGTTGCGGTCATCGGGGATGTTCGTCCCCGCGCGGCTTATCTTGTCCATCTCAGCCATGAGATGAGCCACGCTGAGGCAGAAGCCAGCTTACCGCCCAATGTTCACGTCGCCTACGACGGCCTGACCGTCTGTGCCGGGCGGTGACAAAGAGCCGGCCGATTCACCGGTGGTTGTTGGCTGCGGTAATGGTATGCTGACCGTTGGGAGAGAAGGAGAGCACGATGGCCACGACGCCAATTGAGCAGCGAGGCGAAGTGATCGACGGCATCTGCTACCTGAGCCGCCAAGAGACGATCGACTTTTTCGACGAGCAGGCACGCGCGCGGCTCGGGATGAGCGGCGAGGAGTTCCTGCGCCGCCTAGACGCCGGCGAGTACAACGACATCCTGGACGACCCCGTCAACCACTCGGCAGTGGTGTACTTAGGCGCACTCAGCCGTTTTGCCAGGTAAGACGCGGGCTGACGCCGTCAATACCAACGTTGGATACCTTCAGCGTGTGATCTCGTGCATGACTCGGGCGGTGTTTAAGCCTGGCGCGTACGAAGTTGATGGGATTCGGTTTGCGACGCTCGGAGATATCCCGGTCCGCCTCCAGGGCGCAGCTCCGCTTGCCCTGTCAGTGGTGCACGAATATCGAATCGTGCCAGCCGCGAGCCACCGCCGCGAGTGGACGGGCCAGGTGGCGGGCTACCGCTACGAGATAAGCCATGCCGGCGGTCCGATGATCCTGACCTTCCACTGGCACCCGGAGGGGCTGAGCCGGGTGACGATGCCACACCTGCATGTCGGCGGTCCGATCCAAGGCGTCGATCTAGCGAAGGCTCATGTGCCAGCGGGGGTCATCACACTCGCTGGCGTCGTCGCGTTTCTGATCA
>DASYWB010000053.1:0-3015 GCA_035936495.1 Thermomicrobiales bacterium | reverse complement strand
ACCGTGCTCTCGGTCGAGAAAGCGCTGCTGATCATCGAGTTGCTGATGCGGGACGAGAATCCCCTCTCGGCGCGCGAAATCGCCGCGCGGCTCGGCATCAACCGGACGACGGCCCACCGGCTGCTGAATGCCTTTGTCCGTCGCGGCTGGCTCGAGAAGGTGCCGGCGGCAGCGTCGTACCGCCTCAGCCTGAAGTTCCTCGCGCTCGCCCAGGTGTCCAGCCAATCGCGGAGCTTCGTCCTAGAGGTGCGACCGGCGCTCGAACGGCTCTCGCGGGTCTCCCGAGAGACCGTCCACCTCGGCGTCTTGGACGGGTACGACGTGGTGCACGTCGACAAGGTGGACAGCCCCCAGCGCATCGGCATCTCGTCGAAGATCGGCACCCGGGCCGCGCCCCACGTGACCGGTCTCGGGAAGGCCCTGCTGGCGGGGGGATCAGACGCCTTCCTGGACGAGTATCTGGAGCACGGTCGCACGAGGCCCGCGCCCTACACGATCAAGGACCCAGGCGCGGTGCGCGCGGAGATCCGGGCCACTCGCGAGCGAGGCTACAGCATCGACAACGAGGAGGATTCAATCGGCGTCCGGTGTCTCGGCGTAGCCATCCGAGGCGCAGGCGGCGAGCCCGTCTTCGCGATCAGCCTGACAGGCCCGTCGCCGCGCTTCACGCTAGCGCAGGTCGCCGCCTGCGCGCCGGATGTGACCGCGACTGCCCGAGCGCTATCGCTGCAATTTGGTTGGGAGCCATCATTGGAGCTGGATGCAACCGCGGACGGCCGAGAGGAAGTCGGCCGAGCTGACCTGGTCGTGCCCGGCTCCACGGTAGGCAACGGCTAGCAAGGGAGACACGGACCGTGGACGGAACGGCAGCGCGGGAAGAGGATCGACTGCTCGCGGTCATGCGGGACACGCTCTACGTTGCGGTCGTCTCCGACGTGCTGGACGCTGCAGGTCTCCACGGCCCGGCAATGGACGCGCGGCTGCGTCCACTCGCCTCGACCATGCGGCTTGTCGGTCGCGCTCACACCGTCATCACACCCGATATCTACGAAATCCCTGCCGATCCCTACCGGAAAGAGATCGAGGCCGTCGACGCGCTGAAGCCGGGCGACATGATGGTCGCCTCCACCAACCACTCGCGACGGACCTGCTTCTGGGGCGAATTGCTCTCGACGGCCGCCACCGTGCGGCGCCGTCGGTTGCGCCATTGACGGCCACACCCGAGATGCGCTCAAGATTATCGAGCTGGGCTTCCCGGTATTTTCCGGCCGGATACAGAGGCGGGCCCGGCGACACCGGAACCTAAGGAGCACTCCTCGGTGCTTGATGGCGATCAATACTATCAAGGGGAAGGATATCTATCCTCGCTCGTCGTCACCATCGCGGAAATCGTTCAGGAGGCCGCGAATTTTACCCCATTTTTACCCCAAAGCCGGTGGACGTTGATGGATCGTAGTGGACGGACCACGGCAGAGAACCCTATGAATCTGGACATTTTGGACGGTAGTGGACAGCCCTGGACAGGGTATTCTCGGTCTTCAAAACCGTGTGGGCGTCGGTGATCCCGGCGCCGGTGGGTTCGACTCCCATGCGCCCTCGCCACGCTCCTGCATGGCGGCGGGATGAGCGGGCGAGCATATTGGTCTCCTGGCGCCACCCAACCACCTCGCCCCACATCGCGTGCCAAGTACCTTAGCGGCATGAGCCCGCGGCCCACAACGAGGCGTTCACCCCTACCAGTAGGTCAATGCGTCGAGGAACAGGTTACGGAGATCCTCGGCCGAGGCGGGGCGCGGCGAGAGCTTCGTCACCCGGTGCTGAGGCAAGGTGCCCTCCACGAGTCGATCGACATCGTCCGCGGTGAAGCCAACCGCGGCGAGCCCGTTTGGCATCCCCGTCTCCCGCATGACGTTGATCACCTCGTCTCCAAGGATGTCGCCTGCCTCGTCCACGGCCGCGTGGATAACATCCGCGCCGAGTAGCCGTGCGGCCGCCAAGTGACGCCGCGGATTTGCCGGCGCGGTAAACCGAAAGACCGCTGGCGCGTTGAGGATGACCGACATCCCATGGGGAATGAGTGGGTGGTCAGCCGGGTAGCCCGCCGGCACAAAGTCCCGCGCCATCCCGGAGACGGGATAGGACATCCCGTGGGGCAAGTGGACGCCAGCGTTGCCGAAGCCTATCCCCGCGAAGGTCGCCGCCAGCAACATGTTCCCTCGCGCGTCATCATCGTCTGGGTTGTCAATCGCCCGCTTGATATTGCTCGAGACCAGCTCGATCGCTCGCGCGGCCCAGACATCGCTGACCGGGTTGGCTCCCTGGTAGGCCGGTCGATGGCCGGGTGACTCCGGCGCGTCGCGTTCGTTGTACGCCAGAGCCGTGAACGACTCCAAGGCATGGCTGAGGACGTCCAGTCCTGAGCAGGCGGCGACCATCGGCGGAAGCGTCCGGGTGTTTCGAGGGTCGACGATGCCCATCGTTGGCCGCAGCGCCCGGTGGGCGATACCGGTCTTGGCGTGCATCTCCGTGAGGTCGAAGATCGCCACGCCGGTTGTCTCGCTCCCGGTGCCTGCCGTGGTCGGTATCGCGATAAGCGGCTTGAGCGGCCCAGGAACCGGCAAGCCTTGGCCGATGGGGGGATTGACGTAGGCAAGGAGGTCCGCGGGATAGGTGGTGTAGAGATTCGCCGCCTTCGCCGTGTCTATGACCGAGCCGCCTCCCACGGCGACATACCCGTCGAAATAGCCATCGGCTGCGAACCCTATCGCGTCCTGGAACGAGGCATCGCTCGGTTCGACTCGCACGCGATCATAGACGAACGGATCGATGCCCTCCTCACGCAGAGCGGCGAGCGTCACGGCGACTGCCTCATGTTGCGCCAGATTCGGGTCGGTGACGACCATCACCCTCCGCGCGCCAAGCCGCCGCATCTCGAACCCGACCTCGCGCGTGACGCCCGGACCGTACTTGAGTGCCGAGGCATCCATCGTAAACACGGTCTCCAGTGCCATGTGA
>DASYWB010000052.1:0-4231 GCA_035936495.1 Thermomicrobiales bacterium | reverse complement strand
GTTGATCTCCGTCCCATCATCGATTCCGTCGCCATCAGTATCAATCAACAGGGGAGATGTCCCATGGGTGGAGATCTCACTGCCGTCCCCGAGCCCATCTCCGTCACTGTCGAAGACCGCGGGGTCAATGCCGATTGCCAGCTCCTCTGCGTCGGTGAGGCCGTCACTATCGCTATCGACCGGCTCCGGGGCCCGGGGATCGGCAGGATCGAGCGGGTCGGTTCCGAGGGCCGCTTCTTCCTCGTCGGTGAGGCCGTCGCCATCGCTATCAACCGGGCCTTCCTCCGCGGCTTGGAAGTTGTAGAACGTGAGCCCGACATCGGGGTTTTCCCCAGTGAGCTCGACAACCGCCGCGCCTGTTTCGGGATCTGTTGGAGCGCCGACGACAGTGGCGTTGACGTAGCCAGCGGGGAGCCGCGTCTCGGCCACCGTGTAGGGAGAGCCCTCGAACGGCACGTTCGTCCACGTGAAGACCTCGTCCTCAAGCGACGCGTCGTCCAATGTCAGCGGATCGGCGCCCGCGGCGCCAGTTAGCGTGACACCGAAGTCTTCCGTAGCAATGATGCAGGCGGTGCCATCGTACGAGTTGGCCGTCATTCCCTCGGGGCAGTTGTAGACCGCCAGCCGGATCGTTCCCGTTTCACCGGCGGGGTTCGTTTCAGCGGGGGGCGGCGTTCCGCCAGGCAAGTTGTAGATCGCCACGTCAACTTCAGAGTTGGCAGCCAGCACCGCTATAAGTTCGCCACCGGTTTGAGCCGCGGGCGAGATGATGACGAAGTCGGAGTAACCCTCGGGCATGACCGGTTCGAGGACGGCGTAGACCCCGAACGGTACACCTTCCCAGACCCACGCGCCGCGCTCGCCGTCGTAGTTCGCATCCTCGAGCGTGAGCACGGGTCCGCCCTCGCGCTCCAAGGAGAGCTCGTATCCCTCTTCGGCTCGTTCGCAGCTGTCCGCCATTTCAGCCACATTTTCGGCTGTCGTGCCCTCGGGGCAATTCGCGACGGTCATGGCGATCGAGCCGGTTGCTTCCGGTGATGCGAACGCATCGCCTGCCCGGGGCACCTCGGCTCCGATCACCGCCGCCACGAATGTGGCGGCTTCTTCCCCGGTAGTGATGGCGAGAACGCCATCGAATAGTGAAGCTTCACCGGCGGCAAGGGGGAAACTCTCGCCTTCGGCGGTTGTGACGCTGATGGTGCCATTCGTCGCGACCACAATCGTGGGAGCGGCGCCGGCCGGCAAATCCGTCGTCGTGGCAGCGGGAAGTTTGCCCTTGACAAGATCGACGTCACGATCGCCGGTCGGAGCACGGAAGGGATCACTTTCGAGGACAACATCGCCTCGGGCTTCGTTCCCCGCCTGTCCGGCTGTAACGAGCTCGATAAGGTAGAAGGTAGCGGGAGCCTGGCCGGTACTGCCGAGAAAGTGAACGTCTTGTCCGTGAATAGGTGCTGCTTCTCCTGGGGCGAGCCGCGTCCGTTGCTCGTCTCGATCCGCGACCACCAGGACACCCTCATCGGCGAGGACGAATCCGAAGTGGCTGACCGGTTCCCATGCTTCCGGTGCCGCGTCAGCCGCCGCTTCGACCGTATCTCGCGCGACACGCCACGAAACGTCCTCGTCTCCAGCGGTGGCTACACCTTGGGCGATGACCTCGGCGTACTCCCCTGCGGGCGATGCTTCCTGGCCTGCTTGCTGCCGGGCGAAGATGTTTGTCCAGGCGGCGGCGATCATCGACAATGCCAGGAGGGGCGCGATAAGCGACGTTAGCCTAGCTCTGCTCCGGCCACGATTGCCGCGATGAAGGTTTTCTAACACGTTGACCATCGTCTTCCTCCCCGTGATCGGTTCTGGCCACTCTATTCGCTGACCGAGGTCCCGCCAAGGTACCAGATTGAATCCATGCTCGCTGCCGAGAAGTGTCGAGAGAACGGTACGCGCGCATGGACACTGGGCGGACGCCGGTTGTCTTGACAGGGAGCCGCTCCTCTCTCACTATGCGCCGACCGTCAATCAACGTCGTTGGTCGAGGAGAACGCGAAATGGCAGCGTCTGACATCATCCAAGCACAAGGCGTCATCGCTCGCGAGCCGGGGAAGCCGGGACAGGTTGAAGAGTTCACCATCGATCCTCCCGGGCCCGAGGAGGTGCTGGTGCGAATTCTGGCCAGTGGCGTCTGTCATACCGATCTCTCGGCCAAGAACGGCGTCTTCGGCACCGAGGGGTTCCCGTTCCTCCTCGGGCACGAGGGCGCGGGCATCATCGAGCGATGCGGTGAGGGCGTGACCAACGTCAAGGAAGGGGACCATGTGATCCTGGCCTGGCGCGCTCCCTGTGGCGCCTGCCGGTTCTGCCTGAGGGGTTTGCCCCATCTCTGCGCGGCGTCGCTCAACGCCCAACCGCGGATGCGCACGCATGACGGGATCACCCTCAACCCCGTGCTCGGGATCGGCACCTTCTGCACGCACACCGTCGTCCATAGCCACCAGGCGATTCCGGTCGATCCGGCATTGCCGAAGGAGCAGATGAGCCTGATCGGCTGCGGCGTGATGACGGGCGTCGGCGCGGCACTCTACACCTCGCATGTGGGTCCGGGTGACAGCGTCGCGGTCATCGGCTGTGGCGGCGTCGGCGACTCGGTCATCATGGGCGCCAAGCTGGCGGGAGCGACGACGATCATCGGCGTCGACATCGATCCGCATAAGCTGGCGTGGGCGAAGGAATTCGGCGCGACCCACACCGTGGACGCGCGCGATGGTGATCCCGTTGCGGCGATCAAGGCGTTGACCCGGGGCCACGGTGTCCAGCACGCGTTTGAGGCGGCCGGGCGCACGGATACGCTGGAGACAGCGATCTTCTGCCGTGACCTAGCGGGAAGCTGCGTCATCATCGGTGTGGCTGGACCCGGCGCGACGATGGAGCTGCCCGTCGGCAAGTTCTTTGACCTCGGCGGCGCGCTCCGGGTCTCTTGGTATGGAGACTGCCTGCCGACCCGCGATTTTCCAGTGCTCGCGGAGTGGTATCGTCAGGGCCGCCTCGATCTCGATCGCGTGGTGACGCGCACGATCGCGCTCGATGAGGTGGAAGAGGCCTTCCACGCGATGGAGCGCGGCGAGACGCTCCGGAGCGTGGTACAGCTCTAGCCGGCCTCAGTGACTAGCCGCGCCGCTCGGCCTCGTCGGCGGTGATATTCAGGCGGACATGGTCAGAACCGATCTCGGCGATCTGGTCCGCGGAGACGCGGACATCGTGCTTGAACAAGAGGCCCGCTTTGACGATGAACGCTTCGAGCTGTCCATCGGCACCGAAGGTCACCTCGCCGACCGTGCCCAGCTTGTCGCCATTGGAACCGATCACGTCCGTGCCTTCACCGATGATGGCATCCGTTTCCGGGACGTTCGAGGCGGGTTCGAGCGGCGGCGGGTCAATGGGCGCCGGGTCAAAGAAGCTACCAGTGCCTGGATAGCCACGACCGGTTCGCGGGGCGTCGTAGAGCAACTGGCCAACCCCTCCGGCATTAGGAATGATGATCCCGCCTGCCGTCAATTGGTCGGGGGACGCTACCGCGTACTGCTCTTCGTAGAAGGTGGGAAGCGCGTGAACCTCCTCGCTGGAAGCGTTGAGGCGCACCCCATTGCGGTCCGCCGAGCTGACGAGCCCAGCCTCAACGAGCTTATCTTCACGAGTGAAGAAGCCCGAATGGATGATGAACTGCTCGATGGAATGCATCTCTGGATTCAGGAGGAGGCGATCCACGGTTCCCACCTTTTCGCCGTCGCTCGCGTAGACGTCCTGCCCGAGCTCGAGTTGTATGCTCATGCGGTTTCCCTTCGGTAGAAGCGTGCTCCCGGTCGTGTTCGCTGTCGAGGTGGCCGTGGGTGAAGCGGGATGCCCGTCTGATGCTGGCCCCTGCTCACGCTTCCGCATGGCATATGCCATCCTGGGACAGGTTGGTGCAATCTGGGCAGTGCCGAGAACAGCCTTCGACTGCTGTAAATGACCGTGCCAGTTGGTGGCGTGCCGGGTGGCATACTCTATCCGTCAGATACAATCGACGCGGGATGGCAAGGAGCAGAGAAGGTCTTATGGAACAGATGGGACAGCAGACAGCCGGGCCGAACCCGCTCTGCGAGGTGGGCCGGAATCATCCACGCGACCGGCATCGAATGCGACCGCTCGCGGGGCATCCGGGCGTTTGGGAATGTGGGCGCCACGGCATGTTCGCGCG
>DASYWB010000051.1:0-2361 GCA_035936495.1 Thermomicrobiales bacterium | reverse complement strand
GTCAAGAGCCGAAACTCTATTAGCTGACCGCCGTCGGCACGCAGACTTAGGGTCCGGTGACGACGGTGCTATCCGGATGTCGCATGCCCGTGAAGGCCTGCCAGACGAGCCGGGAGAGCTCGGCGAGGCGGCGGGCACCATCCACTTCGTCAGCGAGCTGTTTCGCCATCAAGGCGATGGCGTAGGGGCCGGTCGGCGCGTAGACGACGCCAACGTCGTTGCGGATGCCGCGCAGCGATCCGGTCTTGTGGGCGACTTCGGTCTCCTCCGGTAGGTGAAGGGGGATGATCGTGTTGTACTTTTGGCGCTTCAGGATGTCAATCATCGCTTCGCGGCTTCCGGCGGAGATCCCGTCTCCCGCTTCAATCGCGGCGAGCATAGTGACCATATTGGCTGGAGAGCTCGTGGTGTTTCGCTCGTCGGCGGCGTAGGCGAGCGAATCCGGATTGCGCGGTCCGGAGCGAAGCGCTTCCCGAAGCGCCTCATAGGTGGTCGCGGGGTGATCGGGATCTAGACCGGTCGCGTGACAGAAGATGCCGCGGCAGCCGAAGGGGATGCTGGTCTGGCGGAGATCGAGGCGGGCGAGCTCGGCGGCGAGACAATCCCGACCGACCAGATCGTAGAGGAGGTCGGTTGCGAGGTTATCGGAGACGACAATCATCAGGACGGCGAGGTCGCGAATCGTCGGGGCAATGCCGGGGTCGAGATCCTGGAGGACACCGGAACCGGGTACGCGATGATGCGCCTCGATGGGGATCCGCTGGGCAAGGTCAATTTCGCCCGCTTCGGCCAGCCGGTAGAGCGTGTAGAGGAGTGGAACCTTGAAGGTCGATGCGGCCGCGAAGACTTCACGGGACTGAAAAGCGAGCTCTTGTCCCGAGGTCAAGTCGCGAGCGGCGACGCCGACCACGCCTTCCAGCCCCACGAGAACGGTGGATACGCTATCGAGAAATGCGGCGTTTAGACTGCTCGTCATCGCGTCGATTTCCTTAGGGTTGGCGCTGATCGCCGGAAACGCCGGGTCGCCGCATTGTAGACGTGCTCCACGGGTGGCGAAAGCCGGGAATGGTGCATGGCAGGAACGCGCTATACTACCTCTTACCGGGATTGGCGCATCGTCTCAAACGCGGTGAACCGGTCCCGAGTAACAGTAGCGTCCCGCTCCGGAGGGGGAGCCGGATTGCGGGGCAGGAAGGGCAAGCACCATGGGCCGCGAGCGACGCCCGCTCTTCCTCACGGAAGAAGCGGTGGCGGAGCCGGGGCGGTTTGGGTGTCCAATGCTGGTTCGACCACACCACGATCTCGCGCCTGAGCGGACGCCGCGGATGCGCTGCTCGCTCGGCTGGGCTCTCCATAACGAGAGTGAGATCGCGCGCTGTATCGAGACGGCCGCCGTGTCGGATTGTTGGAAGACCACGCCGGAAGCGGTTGTGGTCATACCCCCCGCCACGGGGGCATCGAACGGGAAAACCATGGAGGACGTTCGCACGGATGCGAGGATGGCTCGCGCCGCGGGCGATTAACTCCAGTTCACCCATCCCCGGTTTCACTGAACCGCCCCGGCGCAAGCCGGGGCGGTTCTCATTTTCGGGTGATCTTCCGGTCGAGATCAGGCGCTCTTTGGGGAACTCGGAGACACAGAGGCGCAACAAGCGGAATCACGAAGAACCGAGAGCGAATCACTATCATCTCACTGCCGCTTAGCGCGTCTCGCGGGGGTCGAGGGCGTCGCGCAGGCCGTCGCCGACGAAAGTGAACGAGAGCGTGATGAGGGCGACGGCGACGCTGGGGGCAATCAGCAACCATCCCTGCGAGCCGTAGGACTTCGACCCGTCTTGGATCATCTGTCCCCAACTAGCCGGGAACGGTGAGTCGAGGCTCACATCGGGTCGGAGTCCGATACCAAGATAGGTGAGCACGGCTTCTGAGATGATCGCGCCTGGGACGATGAAGGCGGCAGCCACGATGATCGGCCCAAGTGCATTCGGCAGGATGTGGCGGGAGATGAGGCGGAATGTGCCGCTACCACTGGCGCGGGCCGCTTCGACGAACTCTTTCTCCTTCAGCGCGAGTGTCTCACCCCGCACGAGGCGGGCAACGCCTGTCCAGTTGATGATCGAAAGGGTGACGAAGAGGAGGACGAGGCCGTTGAGGATCCGGCCAAACCCGGTATCGCCCAATGAGATTTGCATGATGATGAAGAAGAGGAGTGCGGGAAACGCGTAGACCACGTCCGTCATACGCATCAAGAGGTTGTCAATGCGGCCACCGGCGAATCCTGCCGCCAGTCCCATTGGGACGCCGATCGCAAGGATGACCGCCATGGGGATGAAGCCGACGACGAGAGAGATGCGCGTGCCG
>DASYWB010000050.1:0-1629 GCA_035936495.1 Thermomicrobiales bacterium | reverse complement strand
GCAACGCTGCACCGCCTATAGGGTCATGGACGCAACAATCGCGCCAAAAATACCGGGGAAAGCGCCTGCGTGGCGGGCCGGAAGTTGCCCAGGACTCCGCTTAGCGTCAAGCCAAGCTCCTCGCGACGCGAAAGCCGCTGGGTGACGTAGTTCATCAATGGTGGTGCGCTGATGAAACCCTGAACGATCCAGCAGACCTCGCGCTTCGCGGTGAACGTCCGGCGACGGGCGATCCGGTAGGGGTCGAGCGCGGCGGCGGTGACGGACCCCGCCTCGAGCGCGGCACTTGCCACCGGCGCCGCGAGCTGCGCGCCCCGCATCGCCTCGTAGATCCCCTCACCCGTAAAGGGGTCCAGGAACGAGGCAGCGTCGCCGATCAGGAGAAAGCCATCCCCGATCGTCCGGCGGGCACGGCGAGCCATCGAGCCGACGCCACGGATGCCGCCCTCCCGGACCGCGCCGTCCAGCTTCCGCGCAACCTCGGGAAGTGCCCGCAACGATTCCTCGAAGAACGCTTCGACCGAGCCCGTCCGCCCCGCGACGGTGGTCACCGGCGCGACCACCGCGACGTTGGTGAGCCCATCTTCCAGGGGCGCAAGCCCCGCATAGGCGCCATGGCCGACGTGCATCTCCCCGAAGCGATCGAGCCCGGTGACGCCACGGTAATGCGCCACGAGCCCCGTCTTGTCCGGCCAGCGGAACGAGACATCGAGCCCCAGGCTCCGGCTGACGACGGAGTTGTGTCCATCCGCGCCAACGACGAGCGGACTGCGAATCTGCTCCCGCGTGCCCCCGACCGTCGCTTCGACCCCAACGACGCGTCCATCGTCCTGGAGGATATCCCTGACGTGCGCGCCTTCGAGAACGGTGACACCGGCGGCCCTCGCCCGGTCGAGCAACAGGGCATCCAGGCGATATCGTGAGAGCCCAAGGGCGGCCCGCCCCGCTTCGGCCTTGGCGTAGTTCGCGCTGAAGCGCCCGCCATCCGGCGCGTGCACCAGCATCGCCTCCATCCGGTGCGCGCCCGCCGCCATCACCTCCCCGAGCATCCCCATCTCTTCCAAAATGCTTGCCCCGGCCGGGTTGATGTACTCGGAGCACGCTTTCTGGCGCGGGAACCTCGCCTTGTCGAGCAGCAGGACCCGGTGTCCCGCCTCGACAAGGGCGGTCGCCATCGTGCTGCCGGCGGGACCGCCGCCAACGATGATCGCTTCCACGTCGGCGTGACCGCGAACCCGCGGAATCGAAGGGCGTTTATCCATTGTGATTCGCTGCCATCCTGACCGCGGCCATCCTAAACCATCCCCCTGCTGTCATCCCGAGGGAGCGTAGCGACGAGGGATCCCCCGGCGAAGCCGGCCGTGCAGCGGACATCCGGTGCTCCGCCTGCGCTGCTCGCGGAGATTCATTACAGGCAGTGGCGCAGCCGTCGGGTGGATGCTGTCTATCGCTCTGAATGATTGGTGGCGGCGGGGGGCTGAAGGTGTAGACCGCGGCCATCCGGAACCAGAGGTGTGTGGAGATCCTGGCGTCGTCGATTCCGGCCCGGCGCAGCAGCCCGCCGAGTTCATCCGGGGTATAGGCCCGCAGTACGGAAAGGGGAGCGTCGTTCCGCGTCAGCCGGTTGCG
>DASYWB010000049.1:0-5761 GCA_035936495.1 Thermomicrobiales bacterium | reverse complement strand
GGTCGGAGCCAGTGCTCGCGATGACACGAGCGGTGAAGGTCGACGCATTCATCCCATGATCCGCGAGCAAGATGAGATAGGTCTCCAGTGGCTGCCAGTGCCGCTGTCTTGTGAGGCACTCAAAGTAGGTGCTGGCGCGTTCATCGGGAGGTTGGTAGGCTGTGCCGGTGCGGAGGGACGGCGATGGAGGTGGGAACCGACGTGACAGGGCCGACCGATCGGGCGCAACGGGCGCCGGTCGAGGCGCTGCCGTGGGAGTGCGTGCGCGTGGAGAGGGTCAAGGGGGCGGGTTGAGGTCGTGTGGGCGCGGCCCAATGCGGCTTGCTTTCTCCGCTACCTCGCGGCGCTCGATGGCTGGCACGCGGCGACCGGACGGAACGCGTTCCTGGTTGCTCGACAACGGCTCTTGGCACATGAGCAAGGTGAGCACGCAGGCGCTAGCCGACCGGGCGGCGTGGCTGGAGGTGATCCGGCTCTCCCCCGACCGCCTGGAGCTCAACCCGACGGAACGCGAGCGGCGCACCCTCAAGGGCGACCACCGCGGCCGTGTGGCGCCGCCGTGACGGGAGTGCGTCGATGGACTCCTGGACGGGATGCGCCGTTTGGGCGGGGCGCAGTGCGATATCGTCGGCAAGGCGCCCGCCTTGTGGATCGCGGGGCACGAAAGGGAACCGGCCGGGCGCCGGTCGGAACGGCCTAAGGGCGCGAAGGGCTCACGCTCGCGGACCCGTCGCACGAACGTACCAGCACCTGCGTAGCAGGCAAGGGAGAAGAAGATGCTTCGTGTCGGAATCATTGGGAGCGGGAATATCGCGCGCAAGCGGCACGCGCCGGGGTGGCTCAACGTCGCGGGGAAGGCACGAGTCACCGCGGTCTCGGATATTGATCTGGACGCGGCGGCGGAGTTGGCGGACATTCTTTGCGCGGAGGGTGAGAAGCCGGCAATCTACGAGGACTTCAAGAAGCTCATCCGGGAGGCGGACATCGATGCGGTCGATATCTGCCTACCGCACCATCTCCACTCCGAGGCGATTCTGGCCGCCGTCGCGGCGGGAAAGCACATCCTCTGTGAGAAGCCGATGTGCATCACGTTGAAAGAGGCAGATCAGATCGTCGAGGCGGTCGACAAGGCCGGCGTCGTCTACATGAGCGCGCACAATGAGCTCTTCTTTCCCCCCATCGCCGCGGCCAAAACCTTTATTGACCGGGGAACGCTCGGTAAGCCGTACATCATCCGGTCCCACGAGTTTCCGACGCAGTACCGCGCCGCCGAGATACCGGGGAGGTCCGCCCCAGCCACAATGATGACCGGCTGGCGCGCCAGCCGGGAGACTATGGGCGGCGGCATGCTCATCGACAAGGGGTATCACCCGACCTACATCCTGCTCTACCTCGCTGGCTCGGAGCCGGTCGCGGTCACGGCGATGACCAACACCTACGTGGCTGACATGGAAGGCGAAGACACCGCCCTGGTGATGGTGAAGTTCGCCAACGGCGCGATCGGTCAGATCTTCACGGGCGAAGCGTTCGTCTTTCCGGCCAACGACGCAAAGTTCCACATCATCGGTGAGCGCGGCGAGATCTACGGTAACCGGTGGGACGTGTTCGCCAAGCCGCGAGGCTTCGCCGAGCCCGCGCACACGGTCTTCACGGAGGACCCGAACTTCGGCGTCATGGACATGGAGATCATGCACTTCGTCGATAGCATCGAGACCGGCCAGCGACCGATCCAGGATCATCACGATGGCCGCCGCGTGCTGGAAGTGATTCAGGCGGCGTATCAGTCGCTCGAAACGGGACGGACTATCGACTTACCGTTGGCCCGTTAGGTTCCGTCAAACCGAGGAGAAGCGCGTTGGTATGGCGATTGAGCGGATTCGCCGACGAGATCGATCCCGACCCGTCGGTGCAGATCGCGACGCTGCAGAGCGAGGAAATGACCCACCTGGAGCTGCGTGGTGCCTGGGACAAGAATGTGCTCCGGCTCAGTGACAGGGAACTGGACCAACTCGCGACCATGCTGCGAGAGGCGGAGATCGGCGTCTCCTCGATCGCCTCGCCGATCGGCAAGGTCGCTATCAACGAAGACTTCTCTCCTCACCTCGCGGACTTCCAGCGGGCGCTGGCCATCGCGCGGCAGCTCGATGCCCCGTTCGTCCGCATCTTCTCGTTCTACCTTCCGGCAGGCGACGACCCAGCGCGGCATCGTGACGAGGTGTTGGAGCGTGTCGGGACCCTGGTGAGGGAGACGGAAGGGACGGGGCTGACGCTCCTGCACGAGAACGAGAAGGGCATCTACGGCGATACGCCGGAACGCTGCCATGACCTGCTGCGCACGATCGATTCGCCGGCGTTGCGCGTCGCGTGGGACCCTGCCAACTTCGTCCAGGTTGGAGCTCGACCATTCACCGAGGGTTATGCGCTGTTGCGCCCCTTCATCGCCTACCTGCACGTCAAAGACGCCGATATGAAGAGCGGCGAGATCACGGTAGCCGGTGCAGGCGACGGAGAGTGGCGGGAGACGCTAGCGGCCCTGCGCGACGACAGGTTCGATGGCTTCTGCTCCCTCGAACCGCATCTGGCCATGGCCGGGCACGCCGGTGGATTCAGCGGCCCGGATCTCTTTCGGAAGGCGGCGGGCGCCTTTCAGCGATTGCTTCGCGAGCAAGGGATCGCTTGGGCATGACCGGCGACAGGAAAGGAGCCATGGTGACACCCTTTGGAGTTGGCATCGCCGGCGCGGGGGTGATCTCCGCCGCCCACGCGCGGGCGATTGAAGCGCTCGACGGCGTACGACTGGTGGCCGTCGCTGACCCGGTCGAAGCAGCCAGCAGGGCGCTGGCCACCAGCCACCAGGCGGACTGGGTCAACGACGCGGCAAAGCTCTGTGGCCGGCCGGACATCGACATCGTCGTCCTGACGACGCCCTCTGGTTTGCACGCGGAACAGGCCATCGCCGCCGCACGGGCCGGCAAGCACATCGTCTCCGAGAAACCGATGGCCACCACGCCGGAGGACGCCGATCGGATGATCAACGCCGCCAACGAGGCCGGGGTCAAGCTCGCCGTCATCTTCCAGAACCGGTTTCACCGGGACGCGATGAGACTGAAGCGAGCGATGGAGGCGGGGTTGTTCGGCCGTCCAGTCCTTGGCAATGCGCTGGTTCACTGGCACCGCTCGCAAGGATATTACGACGGATCGGACGGCTGGCGTGGCACCTGGGCGCTCGACGGCGGTGGGGCGCTGATGAACCAGAGCATCCACACCATCGACCTCTTGCAATGGATCATGGGACCAATTGAGCGTCTTTCGGCTGAAACCGCGACGCTGGCGCACACGATCGAGACCGAGGACACCGCCTCCGCCGCACTGCAGTTCACGAATGGCGCGCTCGGCACCATCCAGGGCACGACTGCCGCGCCCGCCGACGCGCCGATCAGGTTGGAGATCGTCGGCACCGGAGGGCGCGGCATCCTGGAAGGCGGTCGCCTCACGGTTTGGGAGCCGGAGCGCGAGGTCGCGGACGATGAGCTGCTGACCGACCGCGACCGGGAGTTGACCGAAGGCTGGCAGGCCGACGAGCCATTCGGCGCGGCGCACGTCCGCCAGTGGCGAGCCATCGTGGCGGCACTGCGGTCCGGCGAGGAACCGCCTGTTCCGGGCGCTGAAGCGCGCAAAGCGGTGGAGATCATCCGGGCGATCTACGAGTCGGCCGAGACGGGCAATCGCGTGACCCTCGCCACCAAGAGCGGAGAGCTGACGTCATGAAGATCGCCGTATTCACCGTCTCGCTCCCCGACTACACGCCCGAGGAAGCCGTGAGCCAGTTGCATGAGCTGGGTTATGACGGCATCGAATGGCGCGTCGTCGACCAACAACCGTCCGCGGACGGGCAGCCAGGATTCTGGGCGGGCAATCGCTGTACCTGGCCGCTATCCGGCTTCGTTGAAGACGCACCCGCTATCCGGGCGCTTACCGAGGGCGCCGGCCTGGCGATACCGGCGGTCGGCACATACGCGAGCTGCTCGGACCTCGAAGCGGTCGAGCGGTCGATGCAGGGAGCGGCGGCATTGGGAGCGCGGCAACTTCGCATCAACGTGCCGAAGTACGACGGACAGACAAGCTACGCGGCGCTCCGGGAGGAAGCTTTGGGGCAATACCGGGACGTCGCGGCGCTGGCGCGGCAACATGGCGTCCGCGCACTGGTCGAGATCCATCATGGCAGCATCCTGCCGAGCGCCAGCGCGGCCGCCGCGTTCCTCGATTCCCTCGATCCGCGGGACGTGGGCGCGATCCACGACGCCGGCAATATGGTCTATGAAGGTTATGAACAGTACCGGCTTGGCCTCGAAGCACTCGGCCCGTACCTGGCTCACGTCCACGTCAAGGACGCTCGCTGGCTCCAGCATCCCCGGGGCGGCTGGCGCGCGGAGTGGGCGCCGATTGGCGAGGGCATGGTCGATCTCACCGCCCTCTTTACAGCCCTTCGTCACGTCGGCTACGACGACTGGGTCTCAGTCGAGGATTTTTCCACGAGCTTGCCCTTGGAAGATCGGCTCCGGCAGAACCTGGCGCTCATTAGGCACGCGATCGAGCAGTCCGCGGGGGTTTGAAGCCATCGGCGCGTTCTCGGATCGGAAGGACATCAATGCCCACCCGGCTGATTCTCGATACCGACATTGGCACCGACGTCGACGACTGTCTCGCGCTCGCGGTCATCCTCGGCTCACCGGAAGTGCAGCTCGAAGGCGTGACCTGCGTCTATGGTGACGTGCGGCTCCGCGCCCGCATGGCCATGAAGCTCCTGCGCCTCGCGCGACGGACCGACGTGCCGGTGATGACCGGCTCGCGGCAGACCCTCCTTGGCGTGCGAGACATCTTCTGGCCCGGTCACGAGGGCAAAGGGTTGCTCGAGGCGGAGGACGACACGCTGGAGCCATCGCCCGAGCACGCGGTGGACTATCTCGTCCGGATGGTCATGGACAATCCCGGCGAGATCCACCTCCTGGCCGTCGGTCCACTGACCAACGTCGCGCTCGCGTTCCGGCGGGAATCGGAACTTGTCAAACGACTCGGGCACGTGACGATCATGGGCGGCGCCGCGCGCGGTCCCGGAGCGTTCCATCTGCCACTGGCCGAGCACAATTTCGCCTGCGATCCGGAGGCGGCCCATGTGGTGCTCAGCGCGGGGGCACCGACCACGCTCGTACCCCTCGACGTCACGACCCGCGTCGAAACCCGCCACCCGGACCTTGATCGCATCCGGGGCGGAGGCAGCCCGTTCCACGACGCCGTCGCTCGTCAAGTCGAGCTCTATCCACGCTTCGCCACCACGGGCGCCACGTTTCTGCACGACCCGTTAGCAGCGGCAATCATCGTCCGGCCGGACCTCGTCTCAATGACCACCGCCCATGTGGCGGTTGAGACGCAGGGGCGCCTAACATCGGGGGCATCGCTCTTCCGGAAACCTACGGGTGAATTGCCTGCGAACGTGGCAGTGGCGCTGGACGTCGACGGTGAGGCGGCGGAGCGCTTCATGCTCGAGCGGATCAGCCAGCCGCTCGCACCCTAGTAGGAGGAGAGGCTGTGAAGATCGCGATCATCGGCGCCGGGGGGTATATCTTTCCGCTCCGGCTGGTGGGGGACATCTTGAGCTTCCCCGCGCTGCAAGGTTGCACGCTGGCGCTGATGGACATCGACCAGGATCGGCTGGACCGCACGGCGGGAGCCGCGAGGGAACTGGCGACGCATCATGGCCTGG
>DASYWB010000048.1:0-3115 GCA_035936495.1 Thermomicrobiales bacterium | reverse complement strand
CGGCCGTTGCCTGGGTCGCGTAACGGCTAAAGCCTATCTCTTCCCAGAGATGCGCCAAGACCAGGGTATCGACGAGATGCTTCTGGGCGAGAGCGGCCATCTCGGAAGCGGTCGCATGCCCTCGTTGGTCGAACGGTTCGGCTCCCGGCGTGGGGTTCCCCGCATCAGCCACCAGCACGGCCGCCCCTTTGACGATACTGTCCAGATCCGCGGCGGGGCCGGTGTCAGCGGTGTAGGCCAATGGCGAACCTCCTTGCACGTTCTCCACGCGCATTGCCCAGCACGGAATGTAATGCACGGTTGGCGCAAACGTCAGGACCGCGTCACCGATCGATAGGGGCTCCCCCGGCGTGTACTCCTCGATAGCAAAGGCGCCGGAGAAAAAGCTCTCGGGCGGCTCCGTACCGGAGAAGGCGCCGGCGACGCCGTCCAGGAAGCGCCGGCCGTGCGGTGGCATCCAAAGTGGAAGCGGCCGGGGCGCTCGGACTGGGTTGTAAGCAAGGGCGTAGCGAAGAGCAACGAGATCGAGGACATGATCGGCATGGACGTGAGAGATCACGACTCCGTCGAGCGAGCGGTAGTCGGCGTGGCGGCGGAGCTCAGGGAACGTACCCGGTCCTACGTCGAGCATCAGCCGGGTTGAACCAGTCTGGACCAAGTAGCCGGAGCAGCCTTGACCGGTGTTGGCGCCGGCAGCACTGCCACCGAGAACGGTCAGTCGCATCAACGATTTCTCCTCAGCTCTTCCGTCAGTCGATCCGGTGCGGCGGTCAACGCGGCGAGGTGCGTGACCTCATTGAAGGCGTGGAGGGTGGTATGCCGCTCGGTAACCGTGACGTGCGTGTAGCTGCAGTTCTCGACGTGAAAGGTGGCCCAGTCGTCACCAGGGAGGTCGTGAATACGGGCCAGGAACGATCCGATGACACCGCCATGAGCCACGACCGCAACGCGATGCGCATGATGCTCGGAAAGGATCGCCAGGAAGGCGGCATAGACGCGATCATGGAAGCCCCGGTGCGTCTCACCCTCCGGCCAGCCGAAATCGTCGTCGTTGAGGTCACCAACGCGAGTCGCAATCTCAGGGTGCTCTTCGATCAGGCGGTGCAGCGCGATCCCCTCGAAGCGGCCAAAATCCATCTCGGCCAGCTCGGGCATGATTTGCGGGTCTAATCCGAGGCGGTCACCGATGGCACGGGCGGTCGTGAGCGCCCGCTGCAACGGGCTGGAGATCAAGACGTCGATCGCGCCCTCTGTCGCCATCCGTTCCGCGATGCACCCCGCTTGAAGTACGCCGTGCTCGTCGAGGGGCACGTCGGTCCTCCCGTGAAGCAGGCCGCGGAGATTGCTCTCCGTGCGCCCATGCCGTACCAGGAATAACGTTGTCGCACCGGACATAACCGGGTGTCGGACATGGGATAGAGGCTCAGACACTGGCATCTCGCGTGTTGAAGTAATCACAGATGTCCGCTAGTCCGCATCGGTCACAGGCGGGCGTTCTCGCTTTACAGATCAGGCGACCGTGAGCAATGGCGTTCATATGGAAAGCGTAAACGCGTTCGCGGTCCGCGCCAAGGGCCGCCTCGAGCTCCCCGTGCGCGGCGTCGGCGGTCACGTTGGGACCGATGAGGCCAACGCGGCGCGCCACGCGATGGACGTGGGTGTCCACGGGGAGCGCCGGTTTGCCGAGGCTGAAGAGAAGCACGCAGGCGGCCGTCTTCGGGCCCACACCGTGAAGCCTCAGGAGCCATTGGCGGGCGTCATCCAGCGGCATGTGCCGAAGGTGCTCGAGATCCATCTGCTCTCGCTCCGCGTGAACCGCCCCGAGAATGTTCTGGATGCGGGGAGCCTTGATATCCGCCAATCCACCGGAGCGGATAGCATTCGCGACCGCTCCGACCGGTGCTGTCCGCACCGCTTCCCAATTAGCGAAGGCGGCTTTGAGCGATGCGAAGGCTCGCGCCGTATTGGTGTCCGAGGTATGTTGGGACAGAATCGTGGCCACCAGCTCGTCGAGCGGAGGGCCATGAGACCGCCAGCGGCGGCGCCCGTAGAGCTGGTCCAGCCGCTCGGCTACCGTGAGCGTCTTCTCGCTATCGTCGCTCATTGCGGGCTATCCACGTCTCGCTCACCGTCCTGCTGACGCTCCGTGGCTCCCAACGCGGCAAGCCGCTTGCGTGATCTCGTGTGACGCGCCACGGGACACCGGTTTCGGACTATCCGCGTGTGAACGTTATAGCCGTCTCTGAAGGGAGAAACAATGGCACGGGATACTGCCAAGGGCACGGATTCGTTCTACCTTGACGGTGAGGACATCAACGCGGTGCGGCAGGCGATGCACCTCAAGATGGAGGAGGTCCGAGCGGCCGGCGGCAAGGTCATGAACGAGCAATTCGAGACCAAGCGCGCCGGCCGAGGACGGGTCGCCGAAGCCCGATTCGATTACGAGATGCCCGTCGATAAGCTCGGGGATGAGGTTGAATTCAACCCGCCCGATGTCGAGGACCCCCAAGGCAACACGACGATCGAAGAGCTCCGCGGATAAGCCGGAGATATTGCGACGCGAGTGTGCTTCGCCAGACGGCCGGTCTGGCTGGGACCGGAGTTCGGCGCCTTCATCTGGGCCAGCGGGCAGGGAGCCCGTTAGCGCCTAGGCTGTGTCAGCGATTCCGGACGATCATAGCGGACTTCTGGCGAAGGTGACGCCAGATGCAGGAGAGTCCCATCGTTCTGCAGGGGGAGCTTCCGTATCGTGACACTCCGCATGTCTCGACGCCAATTGATGGTGAACGCGGTGGCGATCACAGCGGCCGGGACTGCTCTCCCGGATGTCGCATCAGCTCAGACCGCCTCGCCGCTCATGCCTGCGGTGCAACCCAGCAATGAGGTGGTTGTGTCGGTTGCACCAGGCGTTGCGAACGATCGTACGTTCGAGCGCGAGGGCTTTGGGATCGTTGGGATCTACGATGGCGACTGGTTCGTACGCCCCGAGTTTTCACATCTACTGGACAATCTAGCGGCTTCTCCTGGAGCCTTCCATGGCGTCCGTTACTTTGGTGCATTCACTGCCGGTCAGCGCGAGCGTTTTCTCCCAAAGGGAGGCGGCACCGTCTGGACG
>DASYWB010000047.1:0-3079 GCA_035936495.1 Thermomicrobiales bacterium | reverse complement strand
CGACGAGGTCGTCACCACCAACCTCGAGCACCCTGGCCTGATGGTCCCCTTATCGCTGCTGGCCCATCGCTGGGGCGTCAAGATCCGGATCGCTGACATTGCCGACGGCGGTGGGGATGTCGTCGGCACACTTGCCGAGGCGATGAGCCCACGCACCCGTGCGGTCGCTCTCTCCCACGTCATGTGGTCGTCGGGCGCCGTCATGCCACTTCGCGAGATCGCCGCGCTCGCACGTTCGCACCATGCGCTGACCGTGATCGACGCGGCACAGGCCGCCGGCCAGGTACCCGTCGGCCTCCATGCCTTCGGGGTCGATGCCTACGCCATGCCCGGGCAGAAGTGGCTCTGCGGGCCAGAGGCCACGGGCGCCCTCTACGTGCGCACGGACCGGACGGGTGACATCCAACCGACCCATCTCCGCTATGCCCAGACCGACGCGACCGGCTTTCTCCTGCCGGCGACGGGGGCCAATCGCTACGAGATTGGGGAATTCTACGGCCCGGCGGTTCTCGCCCAAGAGGCGGCACTGACCTGGCTGCGGGATGAGGTCGGCATGGAATGGGCGTATGAGCGAGTTGCTGCTCTCGGCCGGCGCTGCTTCCAGGCGCTGAGCGAGATCGATGGCGTCACGATGGCGACGCCGCAGCATCGCATGGCCGGCCTCGTTTGCTTTCGCGTCGACGGGATGACACCGCAAGAGGTGACCGCTAAGCTCTACGAGCGAGGGATCACCATCCGCTACGTGGCCTACCCACCGGGTCCCGTGATTGCCCGGGTCTCGAATGGCTGGTGGAACACCGAGGAAGAGATCGATCAACTGGCCGTGGCTCTGTCCGACGTGATCGCCGAGGCGCGTTCCTCGCCTCGGTCCGACGCGTAAAACGGCGTTCATGCTAGGCCGCCACGGATAGGCGAGGGGAACCTTCAATGCTCGGCGATCTCCTCCTGGTCAATGGCCGTATCCTGACGATGAACCCCGGTCAGCCCGAGGCTGAAGCGGTGGCGATCCGCTCCGGCCGGATCGCGATGGTGGGCGACGACCCATCCGTTCGTTTGGCCGCCGCGCCAGGAAGCGAGATCATTGATCTGCGAGGCCGGACGGCGGCGCCTGGTCTCAATGATGCCCACGCGCATCCCATCTCAGTCGGACAAGCTCTTGGCGACCTCAACCTAGCGTCGCCCCCGAATCGGGACATCGGTGATTTGTTGGAACTCGTGGCGGAGGCAGCGAGAGGGCAAGCGCCAGGCACCTGGATCATTGGTCGCGGCTATGACCAGGCTCGCCTTGCCGACCAGCGCCACCCGACCCGTCAGGACCTAGACGCCGTTGCCCCTGACCATCCGGTTATCCTCATCCGCGCCTGTCATCACATCGCCGCCGTGAATTCTCGTGCCCTGGCGCTCGCCGGAATCACCA
The DNA here is from genome assembly GCA_035936495.1 of Thermomicrobiales bacterium. Taxonomy (GTDB): domain Bacteria; phylum Chloroflexota; class Chloroflexia; order Thermomicrobiales; family UBA6265; genus DASYWB01. The sequence goes on along the minus strand of DASYWB010000047.1, from coordinate 1,662 downwards.
GCGGCACGCCGGATCCAGACGGCGGCACCATCGACCGTGACGCGCACGGTGAGCCGACCGGCGTGGTCCGGGAATCTGCCCAAGAGATGGTCCGGTCGGTTATGGGGGAACCAAGCATCGAGGATCTCAAGTCGGCTCTGCGACGGGGAGGAGAAGCATTCCTGGCGAGTGGGGTGACGAGCACCGTCGAAGCAGGGATCTCCAATGCGGACCAGTTTCAGGCCTACCAGCAGTTGCGAGCGAGCGATGAGCTCCCGGTCCGGACCTATCTGATGATGATGCTCGACGAGACGATGGACGCGCTCACCTCCCTCGGCATCACCACGGGGTTTGGCGACGATTGGCTGCGCATTGGCCCCGTCAAGCTCTTCAGTGACGGCAGCATCGGAGGCCGTACGGCCAGAATGCACCAACCGTTCACCGGCGAAACGGACAACGTTGGTCTGTGGATGATGGACCCCGATGTCCTTAAGGAGAAGGTCCGGCGAGCCCACGCCGCGGGCTTCCAAGTCGGCATTCACGCTATCGGCGACGCGGCGATTGACCTTGTCCTCGACGCCTACGAAGCCGCGATGGATGCCCATCCCCGGCCTGATCCTCGTCACCGGATCGAGCACTGCTCGATCATCGATGAGCGCATCCTCGGCCGCATCGCTCACTTAGGCGTGATCCCGGTACCCGGCACATCGTTCCTCTACCATTTCCGGGATGCCTACGTGCAGAACCTGGGGCTCAATCGCCTTCGCTACACCTACGGCATGGCGAGTTTCCTCAAGCACGGCATCACGGCCGCGGCCAGTACCGACGCCCCAGTCGTCCCCACCTCCGCGACAATCGGCCTCCAGACAATGATGACGCGACGCGACGCCGCGGGTGAAGAGGTCTGGCCGGAGGAACGGGTGACCTTGTCGGATGCCATTCGCGCCTACACCGTCAATGCTGCCTACGCCTCCTTTGAAGAACGTCACAAGGGGACCCTCGCGGCCGGTATGCTCGGTGACGTGACCGTCTTCGAGACCGATCTGAGCTCAGTGGATCCAGAGAGTTTGGGAGACGTCAAGGTTGATCTCACGATCAGCGATGGCCGCGTGGTGTTCGCCCGGGGCTAGCTTGGGACGCATTGGCGTGGCTCCGCCCCGGCATACAATCTGCTTGCCACCCTTCGGGAGACGCGGCCCGGGAAATTAGGAGGAGAAGGTCAACATGCGAATGACGTATTTCGGACACTCCGCCTTCATGTTGGAGGCCGAGGGGAGCACAACGCTCGTCGATCCGTTCATTAGCGACAATCCGCTGTCCCAGCGATCCGGGGACGAGATTGAAGCGAATACGATCCTGCTTACCCATGCTCACGATGACCACGTCGGCGACACGCTCTCGATTGCGAAGCGCACCGGGGCAACGGTCATCGCCACCTTTGAGCTGGCGACATGGCTTGCCTCTCAGGGAGCCGGCAACGCCCTGCCCGCCAACCATGGCGGCACCATCAGGTTCGCGGGGGGTTCCGTGAAAATCGTCCCCGCTTGGCATACGTCTTCCTACGGCGATGACTTTGTTGCCCCCGGCGTTCCGGCCGGGCTGGTCGTCCGCTTCGGCGGCAAGACGATCTACTTCGCGGGCGACACGAGCCTCTTCGGAGATATGCAGCTCATCGCGGAAGAG
>DASYWB010000046.1:0-3447 GCA_035936495.1 Thermomicrobiales bacterium | reverse complement strand
CCGTATTCCCCGGCGGCCGCAACGATCCGCTCGATATCCGGCGGGCCAGTTGGCGGCCCAGCGGTTCCCACCGCGAAGAAGTACCGCTCCACGCCCGCCGGGCAAACCATGACCAGCATTCGACCCGGCGTATCACCAGTGTTGCGTAGACCATGCGGGATACCCTTGGGCGCGAGAACGAATGACCCCGCGGTCGCGGTAAGCGCCCGCTCGCCGACGGTGAAGGTGTATTCGCCTTCCAAGATATAGAAAGCCTCGTCCTCGTTCGCGTGGACGTGCGGCGGCGGACCCTCGCCGGGATCGAGGAAATCCTCCCAGAGCGCGAACGCGCCGCCGGTTTCCTCACCGGTGACCTTGAAGGTCATCCGTTGATTCACGACCCAGACCGTCCGGCCCTGGCCGGGTTCGCGGGTTCGCGTACCCACCTTTGCCATGGTTTCCGTCCTCCTTGTTCCGAGCGGCCGATAGATGCGGGGCGGCGCCCACGTCAGGCGCCCGCCCTAACATCATTTGCTTATCCTAATTCCATTAGGATAGGGCGATCATGGAGGTCTGTCAAGACTCCTTCCGACGCAAACAGCGGGGAGCCGGATGCTGTTCGCTCCCCGTTGCTTGTTTTGCGGTCGTTTGATTTGAATGTATGTGCTCGTACCGCGCTCCACTTGGTGGCTAACTGACGACGATGGTGTCGACCATGCCCTCCAAGGCGGAGACGTCACGTCGCGCCCTAGACTGGGGCGGGCGCTTGCCGCCAAAGTCCGCTAAGCTGAGCAGGCATTCGTGCCCGGCGAGCTAGCCAAGGAGAACCCAGCGTGACGCATGCACAACCAGCGGCCGCGCCCCGCTACACCTTCGAGCAGTTCACCGCGATCCGGCGCTACCAGCCGGCGCTGACGTTTTCACCCGACGGGGATGAGATTGCCTACGTCGTCAACACGTCCGGCCAGTTCAACTTGTGGTGGCAGAACAGCGGCGGTGGCTTCCCACATCAACTGACGCTCTTCCACGACCAGGCGGTGCGCGACGCCGCCTGGTCGCCAGACGGCCAGAGCATCGTCTTCACCGCCGATCGCGACGGCGACGAGTTCAAGCAGCTCTACACGATCCCCGCGCGCGGTGGCCGGCCAGGGCCGTTGACCAACGCTTCGCAAGTCCGGCATCAGTTGGCGTCGCACCCTTGGTCGCCGGATGGGCGCTCGGTCGCCTACGCGGGCAACGACCGCGAGCCAACCGACCAGGATGTCCTGATCCGCGATATGGCAGGCGCTGAAGTCGGTCGGCCGATGGCGGACGGTGGGCTCTATTATCCGGTCGCATGGGCGCCGGACGGCAGCATGCTGACCGTGATCGACGCGAAGTCGAACACCGACAACGAGCTGTACATCCTCTCGATCACCGACGGCGGGCGCCGGCATCTGACCCCACATGAAGGCGAGGTCCAATACTATCCAGGGCCGTGGGCGGCCGATGGCTCCGGCTTCTGGCTGCTCAGCGACGAGGGGCGGGAATTCACCGGGCTGGCGTTCTGGGATCTCCAGGACGGCATGCGCTGGGTCGAGACGCCGGAGGGCGACGTCGAGAACGTCGCCGCCTCGGCGGACGGGCGCTACCTCGCCTGGGTGGTCAACGATGAGGGCTATTCGCGGCTGCATGTTCGAGATCTGATCGCCGATGAGATCATGGCGCTTCCCGAGCTGCCACGAGGCGTCGTCGGCACACTCGCGTTCTCCCCCAAGCAGGGCAAGCTGGGTATGCTGCTCACCCAGGCGACACACCCAACCGAAGTCTACGTCCTCGATCTGGAGCGCCGTGAGCTAACGCGGTTGACCGACAGCTTCCTCGGGGGCATTGACGAAGCCGATCTCGCTGAGCCGGAGCTGATTCGCTATCCGACCCATGACGGCCGCGAGATTCCAGCCTGGCTCTACCGGCCCGAGGGCGATGGCCCATTCCCCGTGATCCTCTCGATCCATGGGGGGCCGGAGTCACAGGAGCGGCCGACCTACATCTACAGCGGCCTCTACCAGTACCTGCTCACGCGCGGTATCGGCGTCCTGGCGCCCAACGTCCGGGGCAGCACCGGCTATGGCAAGAGCTACCAGAAGCTGATCCACCACGATTGGGGCGGCGCCGAGCTCGGCGACTTCAAAGCCGCCGCCGATTACCTCAAGGGGCTCGGCTGGGTCGATCCGGACCGGCTCGGCGTCTTCGGCGGCTCCTTCGGCGGCTTCGCGACCCTCTCCTGCGTCAGCCGCCTGCCCGATTACTGGGTGGCCGCGGTCGACATCGTCGGGCCGTCGAACCTCGTCACCTTTGCCAAGGCGGTTCCGCCGACCTGGCGCCGGTTCATGGCCAAGTGGGTCGGCGACCCTGAGACAGAGGTGGACTTCTTGATGGAGCGCTCCCCAATCAGCTACGTCGACCAGATCAAGGCGCCGCTCTTCGTGATCCAGGGCGCCAACGACCCGCGGGTGGTCAAGGGCGAGAGCGACCAGATCGTCGAGCGCCTGCGGGAGCGCGGCGTCGAGGTCCGCTACGACGTCTACGAGGACGAGGGCCACGGCTTCACTAGGCGCGAGAACGAGCTCAAGGCCATGGGCGACACCGCCACCTTCTTCGAGGAACACCTGCTGGGGTGAGGCGGCGGGGGGCAGGGGGCAGGGAGAGTGTCACCTCGCCGGGACACCGGCGAGGCGCGTTCAGCGGTTCGCGGACGAGCCTCGACACCGGTCGGTAGGGGCACGGCGTGCCGTGCCTGGCTTGCTGTCAAATGACAATCTCAAAGGACCAACGCCATGCTCCCCGCCGAAACCGCCCACCGCACCCTCGGCGTCGACCTTGCCTCCCAGGCCGCGAATACCGCTGGCTGCATCATCAACTGGGGTGAGGGCACAGCAACGGTCGAGACGATCCGGCTGGGGCTGGACGATGATGCGATCGCCGAGCTGACCACGGGCTGTGAGAAGGTCGGCATCGATGCCCCCTTCGGCTGGCCGGAGCCGTTCGTCGCGTTCATTCGCGAGCACGAGGCGGGCACGTTCAACCGGACACCGTGGAGCGCGGAGTGGCGCGACGGGCTGCGCTTCCGGCGGACGGGCGCGGTGGTCCGTGAGGCGCTAGGACGGTGGCCGCTCAGCGTGTCAAGCGATTTGATCGCGATTACCGCGATGCGCTGTGCCGGTTTACTTGCGACGCTAGATACCCGGGACCGCTCCGGATCCGGTTCAGTGGTGGAGGTCTACCCGGCGGTTGCGCTTCACCAGTGGGGTTTGAGCCCGCGGGGATACAAAGGAACAGGCAACGTCGCGGTGCTGGCCAAGCTCCTCGCCAAGCTTCGAAAAGAGTGCCCACGGCTCGTGCTTTCGGCAGAGCAAGTGTCGCTCTGCGCTCAGAACGACCACGCCTTCGACGCCGTGATCAGTGCCCTCATCGCCCGCGCCGCCATGC
>DASYWB010000045.1:0-4739 GCA_035936495.1 Thermomicrobiales bacterium | reverse complement strand
CGGATTCATGCCGCCGACCATCCGGGTGGCGACGGCGGCCGTCTCCGCCGAACCGCCGAAGCAGTAGCCATCGACGCCGATGCTCGTTCGTACCCGTGTCAACGTCCGCCGTGCCTCGTGTTCCGGCGCGGGGTGGCCGTGGCCCTCGTCGTCCCGGCCGACGTATGACAGGTACCGGAAGGTCAACGTCTGCACGTCGATGATCTTCAGTGTCGCGAGTTCGGCGGTGCTAACGATTCCCGCCGTAACAGCGTTCGTGTCTTGCTCGGCCATCCCTTGATGCCTCCCTTGTCGAGGAACGTTATCGCTTCCGGCACTATACCGGCGAAATGCGTGCAGACAAGTCCTGGCGAAGGCGGTATGATGCGGCTCCATCGCAAAGCCCGTGGGGGAACGGCCGGGTTGCGCCGGGCAACGCGTGATCCGGTCGGCCCTCCGATGAACGGATGAGCCGTCGACACTCGCGAGGGAGCTCATGGCAGAGGGATTCCGCGGCGTCTATACCATTCCGGTTACCCCGTTCAATCCGCAAGGCGATGTGGATGAGGAGTCGCTCAAACGCGAGGTGGACTGGTGCGTCCGTGCCGGTGCCCACGGGATCGTCGCCCCGGTCAATGCAAGTGAGGGCCCGGCGCTCACCGATGACGAGCGACGCCGCGGGACCCAGATCGTCACCGAGACGACCGCGGGCCGGATTCCCGTCGTCATCGGCGTTACCGGCGTCAGCCCGCAAGCCTCTATTCTTTATACCGGCTGGGCACGGGGGGCCGCGGCCGACGCCGTCATCGCGATGCCGCCCTATGGCGTCCGGCTCAACAGCCCTGAGAACATCGTCGCGTTCTACGAGCGGGTCTCCGATGCGGCGGATGGCCTCCCAGTCTTCGTCCAGAACTGGTCTGGCCCGGTCGGGACGCCGATGGGCGCCGAGCTAGTGACGCGCCTGCTCCGTGAGATTCCCAACGTGTCCTACCTTAAGGAAGAGACGCTCAACGCGAGTCACCTCATGACCGAGGTCATCGAACGGGCAGGCGACGCCTGCAAGGGCGTGATGGGCGGCATCGGCGGCCGGTTCCTCCTCGATGAGTTCCGCCGTGGCGCGTGTGGCACGATGCCGGCCTGCCAGATTACCGACATCCATGTCACGATTTGGAACAAGCTGGATGGCGGCGATGAGGAGGGCGCGCGGCGGATCTTCAACCGTCTCCTGCCGCTGCTCAACATGGAAGCACATTACGCCTTGTCCATCTATAAGGAAGTCCTGAAGCGCCGCGGTGTCATCGCGCACGCGACAACGCGCGGAGGCGGCGTGCCGCTGGATGCCTACGACCACAAAGAACTCGACGCTATCCTGAGCGACGTATCGAACCTCTTCACGATCTGACAGCCGAGCGCTGGAAGAGAGGAGCCAAACGTGTCGAGTTCCGCATCAACCCGGGCCGCCTGGCTGGGGCCCTACGGGCAGGGTCGCACGGTGACTCGCGCCTTCCTCAAAGGCATGGGCTACACCGACGAGGATATGGACGGCCGGCCGATTATCGGTATCTGCAATTCCTGGAGTGAACTCAACAACTGCAACGCCCACCTGCGTATCCTCGCTGAGTCAGTCAAGCGGGGCGTGCTTCAGGCGGGCGGTCTGCCGCTCGAGTTTCCCGTCATCTCCCTCGGTGAGGTCTTCATCGCGCCGACGACCATGCTCTATCGTAACCTGATGGCGATGGACGTCGAGGAGATGATCCGCGCCCAACCGCTCGACGGCGTCGTCCTGCTCTCATCCTGCGATAAGACGACCCCGGCGATGATGATGGGCGCGGCCAGCGCCGACGTCCCGTCGATCCTGGTCACCGGCGGTCCTTCCATTTCAGGACGCTTCCGAGGCGAGGACGTCGGGACGACCGACTTCGTCAAGCTCGATGCGCGGCTCCGAGCCGGACTCATCACCGACGCCGACATGAAAGAGTTCGAGGACGGATACAAGTGCAGCGTCGGCCATTGCGAGGTGATGGGGACCGCCAGTACGATGAGCAGCCTGGCCGAGGCGGTAGGCTGGTGCCTCCCTGGCTCGGCCAACATCCCAGCGGTCGATGCACGACGCTACCGGAGCGCCGCCGCGGCCGGCCGCCAGATCGTGGAGCTTGTCCGGCACGGGATTAAACCATCGGGGATCGTCACCCGTGCATCAATTGAGAATGCGATTCGCGTCGATATGGCGATTGGCGGCAGCACCAATGCGGTCATCCACTTGATCGCACTCGCCGGGCGTCTCGGTATTGACCTGCCGCTTTCGGTCTTTGACGAGATCAGCCGGACGACACCGTTCCTGGTCAACGTTAAGCCGTCCGGCGAATACATGATGCAAGAGGTCTTCGAGGCCGGTGGCATCCCCGCCGTGATGAAGGAAATCGAACCGCTCTTGCATCGACAATGCCTGACGGTGACCGGTAAGACCATCGGCGAGAATTTGGCGGACGCCAAGGGCTCCCGTGACCACGACGTCATCCGGCCGATGTCCAACCCACTTAATCCCGAGGGTGGCACCGCGATCCTCTATGGCAATCTCGCGCCGGATGGCGCGGTGATCAAGCAGACCGCCGCCACGCCAGAACTGCTCGTCCATCGCGGTCCCGCGCTCGTCTTTGACACCAATGACGAGCTTCTCACGGTCCTCAAGGAGGAGCACTTCGACATGGATGCTGACACCGTTATCGTCCAACGCAATCAGGGTCCGCTCGGCTATCCGGGAATGCCGGAGACCGGTGGTGGCGTGGCGATCCCGATCAAGCTCCTGCGCCGGGGAGTCCATGACATCGTGAGAATTACTGACGCGCGCATGAGCGGCACCGCGTTCGGCACGACGGTGCTCCACGTGGCGCCGGAGTCAGCGGCGGGTGGACCGCTCGCCGCCGTGCGGACCGGCGACATCATCGAGCTCAACGTCCCCGGGCGAACCCTCAACGTGTTGATTTCGGGAGAGGAGATGCGCGACCGCCTCCGGGACTGGCAAAGCCCGGTTCAGACCGGCACTCGTGGGTACCTCTGGCTTTTCCTTAACCATGTGTTGCAGGCGAACGAGGGGTGCGACTTTGATTTCACGCGTGGACGTGGGGTGGGGCCGGCGAAACCGGCTTCCGCGCCCGCCGCGCCGGGGAAGGAGCCGTCGGCATGACGTTGAAGGTGGCGGTCATCGGGGCCGGGCGTCGCGGCATGGCCCACACGGAGGCGGTTGCCGATCTTGAGCATCAGGCCCAAGTCGTCGCCATCGCCGACGTCGATCAGCAACGGGCTGCCTCGCTGATCGCGGCGAGCGCGCCATACGCCCAACCGCATGCCGATGGGCTGGAGATGCTGCGCGAGACCGAGCCCGAGGTCGTCTTCATCACCACGCCGCCGCCGCTCCATCGCGAGCAAACCATTGCCGCACTAGAAGTGGGCGCCCACGTCGTCTTGGAGAAGCCGATCGCCTTGACCGTCGAGGACGCCGAGGCCATCGGTGAAGCGGCGGCAAAGGCAGACCGCCTCGTGCATGTCTGCCACCAGATTCGCTATGCGCCCGGCGCGTTGGACTTGAGGGATCTGCTCGTCGGCCGGCCGGTCGCCTTGACCCACATCTGGAACTACCGCAAAGCCCCAGATATCCCCGGCAACTGGTCGCGAGCTTGGGGCGGCGGTCACGTCGTCGAATGGGGCATCCACTATCTCGATCTCTGCCGCTACCTCATGCAGACGGAAGCGGTCGAGGTCTACGCTCGCTACGCCGACCAGGTGCTGCACGGCCAGGATGGCTGGGACAACTGGGACGCCTACAGCCTGACCGTGCAGTGGGCGAACGGTGCCGTCTGTGGGTATGCCAGCACCTATGCGCTGGCGTCGGGTATTCCCCCATCCAGCGGGCTCGCCATCGTCGCCGGGGGTGGTAAAGCCGAGATGAGCTGGCTCGATTTCACCTGGACGACGCTGGACGAGACGAAAACCTGGCCAGCTCAGCGCGGCGACGGGGAGCGCGCGCTCGCCTCGGCATTCTTCGACGCGGTCACCACCGGCGATGCGAGCAACCTGCGACAATCGTTCGATGACGCGCTGCGGACACACCGCCTCGTGCTGGCGGCAAATCAGTCCGCCGTGAGCGGCAAGCCGGTGCGCTTGTCATAAGGGAGAGCAATACAAGAATGTTCAGTTTCGAATGGGCGGCCGCTAAACAGGAGCGGCTTGACGCGATCCGTGATGACTTGGCGCGCGTCAGTACCGCGACGGCCTGCCAGTTGATGGTGCGACAGGGCTGGCGTAACCCATACATGCTGGATCTGTTGCCGCTCCAACCGCTCGGGCGAGGCAATCGCCTCGTCGGCCGGGCCCGGACTTGCCAGTATCTGATGCGCCGTGGACCAGAAGGCGCGCACGATCCGGCCGCTCGCCGCCGTTCCGCTGAGATCGTGCTCATCGAATCCATTGAACCGGGCGACATCTTCTGCGCCGACGCACTTGGCATCCGGACGGCGGGGATCATCGGCGATATCCTCACGACGCGCATCATGGCTCGCGGTGGGGTCGCGGCGATCATCAATGGCGCGGTTCGTGACGCGCCCTATATCAAGGAAGTCGGGCTGCCGGTCTTCTGTGCCTCCGTCCACCCCTCGGCAAGCGGCCGCGAGCTCGTCGCCGTGGACTATGACCAGCCGATCAACATGGCAGGTGTCTATCTGCTGCCCGGCGACATCCTCCTCGCCGACGACGAAGGCGTCATC
>DASYWB010000044.1:0-3736 GCA_035936495.1 Thermomicrobiales bacterium | reverse complement strand
CACCAACCAGGTCAGCGCGGTAACCCTCGCCGCGAGGCGATCCGGGGCCGAATACGCCCATACCGCGCCGACCAAGCCGAGCACCAGCACGGGAAGCGTCACGGACGAGATCGAAGCCGACACGTAATCGCCGATGTCCCGGTATCCTGAGTACCGGACGAAGTGGTAGAGGTGGTTGTAGCGGACGAGGCTGACGAGCAGCGGAGCCGCCAGCAACGCGGCGATCCCGGCGACGATACATAGCCGCCTCGCGACCGGCGCCCGCCCGCGGCCACGCCGATCCATCCCGAGCACCATTGCCGTGGCGATTCCCGTCGCCAGCAAGGCAATCCCCGACCGGGGGTTGGTGGCGAGACCCAGCGCGGCGCCGGAAGCGGCCAGCGCACCAAACCATGCCCCGCCCTTGCGGACGTAGCGAATGAGAAGCGCCATCGTGAGCACGACCACCACGGCGGCGCTGACGTTGGTGAACAGACCCCAGGAGACCAGCTCACGATAGCCGCCACTGTAGGCTCCGCCTTCGAAGGATCCCCCTGGCATGGACACGTGCGCGGCTCCAGCCGTCACGGCGACAACCAGCGGGAGATGGTCGCTTCGCGCCAGCAGGAGGAACCCCAGCAACGGGAGCAAGAAGATCGCGATGACCGCGATCTTATGCACGGCCAAGATCGGCAGCGAGCTAAGCAACAAGGACCAAATCAGCACCTCTATCCAGGCCCCGCCCAATGGGTAGAACTCGGCTGGATAGCCGCCCTGGTGATGCCCGATCCAGCGGGGGATCCGCCCTTCCCTTAGCGACTCCAAGAGCGTCACGGCGCGAGTCGCGTGGAAGGGATGATCGACCCCCGCGAACGTATTGACGACCTCCTCGGATCGCCCGTCCGGGGGTGCCACCGTTGCCGTGAGGTCGAATGCCCCCAGTCGCACGAAAACAAAGGCGATCAGCCCGAGAAGGGCGAGCAGCGACAGTAGGGGCATCGGATGGTCAAGGACCCTGCTGCCGTACCGAGGTCGATGCACGCGCCCGGACCCGTCCGCAACGTCACTCACGAGCTGGCAGACTCGTCATCGACGGATTCCGCGCGAGCGAGCGGTCCGTCAGGGTACAGCGCGTACCAGAGGGCAATCGACGCAGCGACGAGAAAAATCACGATCAACGCGATGAAACCGGCGGTCAAGAGAACATCGTAGGCGACGTCCGGTAACCCCTCGATCTGTTCCCACCAGAGTTCGGAGACCGTCCGGGAGGTCAGCCGCAATCCGTCGCGATCATAGTCGTAGGCCGGAACCTTCACGAAGACCACGCCGACCAGGGCAATCGCTACCACCAGGAACCAAACGAACCGTCGCCGGGGAGGGAGGCAATCCTCAACCTCGGCCCGATCCGCCGCATCAACAGCCTCGGATGCCAGCGCCGCACCGTCTTGGGGCAAGCCGTTCATAGTTGCCAGAAGGGAATGACGAACTGGCTGAAGATGACCACGTTTAGCACGATAAGGGCCAACAGCACGGCCGCTCGCCCCTCGCCATGCCATCTTGGCGGGATCAACGTCCGTACCCCCAACATGAGGAGGATAGCCGCCGCGTTGATCGCGGGGAAGAAATACCGGGCCTGAGTCAGCTGGAATTGCGTCCCAAACTGCACGACGGCAAGATACGCGATCGCGCATGTCGCGGCGAGAACCAGAAGCGCCCACCGCTGCCACGCCGCGGGGTGCATGACCGGATCGCCCTCGGACGTGCCGTTGCCCGGCCCGGCGGTCACGGCGTATTGGACGAGCCCGCCGGCGGCGAAGAGGATCGGGATCGCAATTGCCCATAGGAGCCACGCCGGCAGGGGGATGAGTCGCCAACCGAAGTAGCCCCAGGTTTCATGAAAACGCATCACGACGAACTCACGATCAAAGAGGAGATCGAAGAATCCCCCCAGCGGCCGGTTCCACTGCTGCAGCTGCGCGATCTGAGGCAGGCCGCTCAGGTTACCGTAGGTCCGCCAAAGGAAGAAGTACCATGGCCAAGCGACGAAGATGGCCGACCCCCCGATAACCAGGCCACGTGACAGGATCTGCTTCACGTTCCGGAAGCCGGCGGATGCCACAACGGCTAGCCCAATCACCGGCGCGACGGTGAGGGACGTCCCTTTGGTCACCAACGCCAGCCCGAGAAGCACGCCGAGCACGACACTTGTCCGCCCCGAATAGGTATCCCTGAACCCCCTTACCAGGAGGTAGAGGATGGCGCTGTAGAGGGCGATCGCGATGATGTCATTGTTGACCATCGCCGCTTCATACGAAACCTGTGGCTGAAACGCGACGAACGCGGGCACGGTGAAGGCAAGAAACCTATCACCTGGAAACAGCGTCGTGGTCGTTCGGTACGCCAGCAGCACTACCAGCAGACCGAACGGGATGGCCGCCAGGCGAAGCAGGTACTGCTGAAACTCCGGCGGTTGACTCGCGCTCAGCCAGTAGAGCGGCGTCATCAGGATATAGTAGAGCGGAGGGTGGTTCGCGGCATATTGCATGCCTTCCAACTCGCCGTTGGTCATTCGAACCGGGGGATCATTTAGCCAGCGCGGGTTCCATGGCTCGCACCACCACTGCAGGACGTAGCGGCAATACGGGTAGAGCTCATTTGGCAGCCGGTCCTCAAGCAGGATGGGTAGCCGCCCCTCCTCGGCTACCGTGCGGAGGTAGGCATAGTGCGCGACCTCATCGTGCCCAGTAAACGGCGGGAACAACACCACCATGATGAGCTGTTTGGCAAGATACGCGACGCTGAGCGCGATGATAAAGTGCCGGGTCACCCGCAAGCGCGAAACGCGCGATATCGCTCGCGTCCGCGGTTTGGCGGGCACGGCCGCCTCTGACGCGGCCGCGGGGCGCCCGGAAATCGGTCTTACGATCTCCGCCATCACTTCCCCCGCGGGTCACTCCCCCAGCGCACCGGCGCCCTTCTCGGCTCGCTCGCGCTATTGAACGCGGCCAACCGCGACCGGCTCCTTCACTCGCTTGACCTCGTGGTACTCCTTCTCGGCATTCACCAGGTCAAGGTCATGCTTCTCGCCAAGAACGTTCTTGGCGGCGAGAAGCCCGGTCTCGATCGAATGATCGGTGTTGTTATAGCGGAACGTCCCGTACCGGCCAATGATCTGCAGGTTCGACATCTCGTCAATAAACGCCCGGATCTTGGCGAGGGGCTCTTCGTAACCGATGGTATACGACGGATACGCACGCGGCGCCCGGATGATGAATCCGTCGATCACCTCATCGCGCGTGATCAACCCCATGTCGTCGATCAAGTGCTTGACGGTCTGCTCGACAAGCTGCTCCTCACTCATGCTCCAAATGTGATCGCCGAAAGAGCAGAAGTACTCCACCACCAGCGACGTATACTCGTCGCCCGGCACCATCGCGGCACTCCAATTCTTCGGCTCATGGAATCGCCCGAAGAGGATATTCCGGTCATGCACGTAGAGCCAGGTATCCGGCGTCACTTGCCGCTTCTTGAGCATCAGGTTGACGGTGATCACGTTGCGGAACGTGAGCGACTTTGCCGCCTCGATCACGTCGGGAGGGGCGCCCGGCTCGACGATCTGCGCCAGCAACGTCAGGGGAATGGAGGAGATGAAGTGCTCGCCCTCGATCCGCTCGGTGCCATGCTCGGTCGCCACCGAGACCGCGGTGACGCGATCCCCTTCCCGGTGTACGCGCTCGACGCCGGTACCCAACCGGAT